>NZ_VOQX01000034.1:0-49689 GCF_016643525.1 Pantoea sp. Morm
GCACCATCACCATTACGCAACCGGGTCAGAAAGACCCAATGACCATCACGCTGAGCAAAGATCAAACCAGCCTGACGGACATTAAAGATGCGATTAACAAACAGCAGGGCAGCGTTACCGCCAGTATTATCAAGTCTGATGACAATACCTATTATCTGGCCCTGACCTCACGCGATACCGGTACCACTAATGAGATGACGGTGTCTACCGATGACAGCGCCCTGGCGCAGTACATTGGTTTTACCAAAGGTGGCGGTAGCAATGGCATGACGGAGCAGGTGGAAGCGGCCGATGCCAAACTGAGCATCAACGGCGTCGCCATCACCCGCAGCAGCAACACCATTACTGATGCGCCGGAAGGCGTCACGCTAAACCTGACCAAAACCAACACCGGCAGCCCGGAGACCTTATCCGTCACCAAGGATAATGCGCCGATGATCGCCGCGGTGCAGGCTTACGTTGACGCGTACAACTCGCTGCAGACTACCATCAGTAACCAGACCAAATACACCGCCGTGGATCAGGGCAGTACCTCGCAGGACTCCAGCAATGGCGATCTGATAGGTGATGGCACGCTGCGTAACATTCAGACCAGCCTGCGCTCTAAGCTGTCCACCAGTGCCCAGAGCGGCGGCAGCATTTCCCTGCTGTCACAGATCGGCATTACCCAGGATGTGAATGGCAAGCTGACCGTCGACAGCACCAAACTGAACAAAGCGCTGGATGAAAAATCGGCAGATGTGGTCAGTTTCCTGTCAGGTGACGGCAAAACCACTGGCTTTGCAACCCAGACCAGCAATTACCTCGATCAGATTCTGGGCACCAATGGTTCCGTGCAGAACGCTACCGATGGTATTAACAAGACGCTAAAAAAACTGTCTGATGATTACGATCGGGTAAATGCGCAAATCACGACTACTATGGCGCGCTATAAGACACAGTTCACCAATCTGAACACACTGGTCTCATCCATGACCCAGACGCAGAACTATCTGACGCAGCAGTTCGCGAACATGAGCAGTTAACAGGAGTTAAATATGTACGCCAAATCGGGCATTCAGGCCTACGCACAGGTCGGTTTAGAGAGTGCCGTGTTGAGTGCCAGCCCACATCAGCTGGTGGTAATGCTGTTTGATGGCGCACTGAGCGCTATGAAAAAAGCCACCATTCTGATGGATCAGGGTGATATTCCCGGTAAGGGTCAGGCGCTGACGAAAGCGATAAACATCATTACTAACGGACTGCGAGCTGGTCTGAACCATGAAGTTGGTGGCGAATTGTCTGCCAATCTTGACGATCTGTATGAATACATGACGCGCCGTCTGCTGGAGGCCAATCTGCGTAACGATCCGCAAGCGATTGCAGAAGTCGAAGCGCTGTTGAGCAATATTGCAGAGGCGTGGAAGCAAATCGGCCCTAACCAACAGCAGGACTCGTATTAATGTCGACACACGTTGATTTACTTCAGGGCTATCAGCAACTGCTGCAGCTCAGTAACGCGATGCTCGCGCAGGCCAGAGGTGGCCAGTGGGATGACTTGATCGCTTGTGAGATGACTTATCTGCGAAATGTAGAGAGCGTGACGCGCGAGCAGGATACCAGTGCTTTGTCTTCCGGATTACGCTTACAGATCCGTCCGATGCTGAAACAGGTACTGGATAATGAAAGCGAGATAAAAACCTTACTGACTCAGCGCATGGATGAACTGCGATCGCTGGTGCAAACGACGTCGCAACAACAAAAAGTCACCTCAGCCTATGGCCGCTTCTCTAACAAGGTACTCTACCCGGGGAACCTTTAATCCACAGATTGCGCGGGTAACGGCACTGTGGCCTTACCCGCGCAATCGGATTATTTCTCTGCCGTGACCGGCCTGAGAATCTGCGGCTCAATATCCTGAATCACCGCGTCGCCAGGACGCTTTGCCACTTCGTCCAGCGCCTGCTGGCACTCGACGGTTGGGCGATCCACTTTACGCAGCGTCAGTCCATCGTAGTGCAGCTCACCGTTCTCCAGCGAGAGCGGCATCACGCGCGCCTGACGGTTAACGTTAACCCAGTCATCATCCAGGCGCGTCAGCTTGCCCGGTTTGGCAATCACCCGCTGCCACTGGCGGCAGTCAAGGGTAGTGCCATCAGCGCTGACGATCAGGCTGGCCATAGCCTCGCTGTTGATCAGCTTGCTCTGCGGTCCCATCGTCTGCCAGTTACCCTGCAGTTCCAGCGGTGCCGGGGTTTTTACCGCTTCGTCATAACTGTTGATTTGCGCACAGCCGCTCAGCGCCAGCGCCAGCGCGGCCAGTACCATCCACTTTTTCATCTTCGGTCCCTACACTCGCATCAATGGCGGCTACGTTATAATGTTTTCCCGGCGTGACGCAAGGTATCTGCGGTGGAATCCCCCTTCTCTTTCTCCGGCGCCCTCAAGCTGTTCAACTCTTCGCCGATAACCTGATGTGAAGTCTAAAGCACCTGCACCCATAACAATATTGACGACTTACTCACCCTGGTTTCGGAGAACGCTGTTATGCGATTGACCCTTCGCGCACGTCTGGCTGCGATTGTCAGCCTGCTGTGCCTGTTACTGATTATTGCTGCCGTCTGGGGAATTATCGGCCTGCGCGCTGCCGATCAGCGCGCGCAAAATGCCTATCAGAACGAGCTGCTCCCGCTGCAATACTCTTCACGCCTGTACCGCATGGTGCAGGAGCAATCCGCTACCCTGTTCGATGCGCTGCGCTACTGGACCGACAGCAGTGAAGTGGAAAAACGCCTGGCACGCATTGCGCAGTACGGTCAGCAAATCAACGCCGATCGCCATACCTGGCAGCAGCTGGCGTTTGATGCGCAGACCAAACCGCTGAGCCAGCGCTTCCTGACCCATCTCGACGGCTGGCAGGGTGCGCTGCACGAAGCCGGTGAGCTGCTGAAAGGCGGTAACCCGTCCGCCGCACTGGTGGTGATCGAAACCCGCCTGCGCAGCGGCAGCCAGTTGCTGCAGCAGGATATCGATCAGCTGGATACGCTGATGCGCCAGCATGCGCAGACGGCCTGGCAACAGGGCAACCGCGACTACCTGCTGGCACGCAATAGCCTGTTCGCCATCCTGCTGTTGGGTCTGAGCCTGGCGCTGGTCTCCGGCTGGCTGCTGATCCGCTCGATTAACCGTTCCATCGCCCAGGCGCGCGAGCTGGCGGATGCCATTGCCGGCGGCGAGCTCAATCACCGTATCGGTACGGTAACGCGCGATGAGATGGGGGAACTGATGCAGGCGCTGCTGCGCATGGATGTGCGGCTGGCGGAGATCGTGCGCGAGGTGGGCGAAAGTGCCCATGCACTGAGCGATGCGGCACGCCAGATGGCGGATGGCAACGACGATCTGTCGGAGCGCACCCACGCGCAGGCCAGCTCGCTGGAGCAGACTGCGGCCAGCATGGAGCAGATGACCGCCACGGTGAAACACAACGCGGACAACGCCGCGCAGGCCAACGAGCTGGCAAGCGATGTGCGCCATCAGGCCGAGCGCGGCAGCGGTGTTCTGCGCGACGCGGTGAGTGCGATGGAGGAGATTGAATCCTCCAGCAAGCGCATCGCGGATATCAACCGCGTGATTGATGAAATCGCCTTCCAGACCAACCTGCTGGCACTGAATGCGGCGGTAGAAGCGGCGCGCGCCGGGGAACAGGGACGCGGCTTCGCGGTGGTGGCGTCAGAGGTGCGACAGCTGGCGCAGCGTTCGGCCGGTGCCGCACAGGAGATCAAGGCGCTGATCGATGCCAGCGTAGGTAAAGTCGAAGCCGGCAGCGCGCTGGTGCAGCGCTCTGGCGAGATGCTCAACGACATCAATCATGGCGTGGCGCGCATGGTGGATATCGTTGGCGAGATCGCCGTGGCCAGCCGCCAGCAATCCAGCGGCATTGAGCAGGTGAACACCGCGGTAATCCAGATGGACGGTGCCACCCAGCAGAATGCATCGCTGGTGCAGCAGGCCAGCGCGGCCAGCCAGACGGTGAGCCAGCATGCCGGTTTGCTGGTGGAAAAAATGGCATTCTTCCGCCTGCAGCAGCCATAAGGAGCCGCCATGAAGCGTACCATAATCGCGCTGCTGGCCGCGCTGCCGCTGCTCAGCCAGGCCGCCACCACGCTCAATATCGCCACCATTGCCAATGGTGACATGACTATCATGCAGCAGCTGTCGAGCCGTTACGAACAGCAGCATCCGGACGTGAAACTACAATGGCACGTGATGGATGATGGCGCCCTGCGCCAGGCGGTGCTGGCAGCCATGAACAGCGGTGACGCAAAATTTGATGTGATTACCGTGGGTACCTATGAAGCACCGCTGTGGGGTAAAAAAGGCTGGCTGGCGCCGCTCAATAACCTGCCGCCAGAGTATGACAGCGACGATCTGCTGACGCCGGTGCGCAAAGCACTATCCTGGCAGCAAACGCTGTACGCGCTACCGTTTTACGGGGAAAGCAGCATGACCTATTACCGCAAAGATCTGTTTGCGGCGAAAGGGCTGACCATGCCAGACGATCCCGACTGGACCGACATCAAAAATTTTGCGGCGAAACTCACCGATCCTCAGCACGGTATCTATGGCCTGTGCCTGCGCGGCCAGCCCGGCTGGGGCGATAACGTGGCCCTGCTCACCACCATGGCCAACGCCTATGGTGCGCAGTGGTTTGACGATCGCTGGCAGCCGACGCTGAATTCGCCAGAGTGGCGTGAGGTATTGACCGATTATCTGGCGATGGTGAAACAGGACGGTCCGCCGGATACGGCCAGCAATAGCTTTGGCCAGATCCTGCGTCTTACCGCACAGGGAAAATGCGCGATGTGGATCGACAGTACCGTCGCCGCCGGGCTGCTGATTAACCCGCAGATCTCGCTGGTGGCGGACAAGCTGGCATTTGCGCCGGCGCCGGGCGGCATTACGCGCAACGGCTCGCACTGGCTGTGGTCGTGGGCGCTGGCGGTACCGGCTAACTCACCGCAGCGCGCCGCCGCCGTGGACTTCATCAGCTGGGCGACCTCGCGGCAGTATATTCAGCAGGTCGCGGATACCGTCGGCTGGGGAGCTGTGCCACCCGGCAGCCGCAACTCCACCTACCAGCAGCCAAACTACCAGCGCCTGGCGCCTTACGCCGCTCAGGTGCGCAGCGCGATTGAATCCGCCACCGTCGATCAACCGACATTGAACACCGTACCTTACACCGGTGTGCAGTACGTCAGTATTGCTGGCTTTGATCAGATGGGTAACGCCGTCGGGCAGAATCTGGCGGCGCTGCTGCAGGGCAAGCTGACGGTGGACCAAACGCTGGAAAAAAATCAGCAGGACGTGACGCGCCTGCAAGCCGCACAGCAGTAAACATTCGGGGTTCCTGACAAGTCGCCGTGTGCGGGTTACACTAACGCGCAATTTGACCGGCAGGAACCCCGAATGAAAACCCCTGAAGAGTATTACGCCCAGGCCCGCAGCCTGTTTTTCACCGCCCACCCTGATTTTCAGTCCGCGCTGGATGAACTGAGTGAGAGTGATGCGCGCGCCGCCAATATGTCCCTGCGTGAACTGCGCGCGTGGCACGCCGAGCGCATCTATGCCGCGTTTCTGCGGCAGAAGAAGCTCGACGGCATGCTGTTCTCCATCCAGCTGGCGGAACCGGATAAAGCGGTTGCTGCACAAGCGATTGAAACCTATCTGAAATCTCACGCGGAAGCACTGGGTATGACGTGGGAAGAGTTCTGTATTAAGAACGAGTTATAAGCGATGTACTGATAAAAAGGCGATCGGAGAGAAATTTCCGGGGAAAAAGTTGTACAAGATAGGAAAAGTTGTATAACTTAATACTCACGACGACTGTCGTCGATTGTCCTTGAACGAAAGGTGCTATTGCACCGCCTCTGGAGGTGTTGCTGGATTTCCACCTCCAGAGGTTCGATTTTTTGCGTGCGCCCTCTGCTTTAGCCCGCTTTACTCCCCTGTCGTTGCATCTTTACGCCGCGCTGTTTCACCCGTATGAAAATAATTGCCGCCCTGCCGCTTGTCACTGGTTTTATTTACAGTAATATGACGCTCCCACTTTGATTACTGGAATGCCCTGATGTTTGTGGAGCTGATTTACGACAAGCGCAACGTAGCCGGATTACCGGGCGCGCGCGAAATGATTTTGCAGGAGCTGGAGAAACGCGTGCAGCGCGTCTTTCCGGATCTGGAGGTGCGGGTTAAGCCGATGGAGCGAAACGCCATCGAAACCGATATGAGTAAAAACGACAAGGCGACGATTGCGCGTATTGTTGAAGAGATGTTCGATGAAGCCGAGATGTGGCTGGTGGCCGATTAGGCCACCAGCAGCCGCGCTTAGCTTTCCTGCTCGCTGTGATTGATGGCGATTTCCAGATCCTGAATCGCCTGATCGATATCATCCAGCAGCTGTCCCTGCTTGTTGATCAGCGCATCAAAACGCGTGGCGTACTCTTTATCCTTATACTCCCCGGCATCAAAGGCCAGCCAGTGGCTGGAAAGCGTCTCAGTGTTGGTCTGCGCATAGTGACGCATCTCTTTTAGCTGTGAGGTGACATCACGCAGGTAGTCAGTTTTGGTTTTGATTGCCTCTGTATCACTCATGCTATTTTCCTTTTTGCTGATAAAGCCAGTTAAAATAACGCCTGAGCAATTAAAGTTAGCAGATAATAGCGAAGCCGCCTGCAGAATTATCCGAAGTATGTAGCCGCAGGGAAAAGGGACATCCCTGTCCCTTTGTTATGCCCGCCTGAATTACAGATACTTCTTCGCCAGCGCAATCAGTTCATCCTTTGCGGCGCTGCCCAGCTTCAGCACGCCCTGTTCAACAAAGCTGAAGGCCTGGACAAAGTCCTTCACCCCGGCGCTGATATCCTGCGCCACCGCATCGCTGGCGGCGGTCGCAGCCACCGGCGCGTCAGGGGCAACAACCGGTGCGGCGGTCTGCGCGTTGCGCACGCCAGGTGTGGCGGCCGCCGAGGCGCCTGCGCTGGCCGAGCCGTTCGCCAGCGTATCCTGCGTTGCCAGCTGCTGATCGAGATCGACCGGAGCATCCGCATGAAACGGTTGCTCAGCGCTGGCGGGCGCTGCCGGTTGCGCAGCTGGCGTTGCGGCTGCCGGCGGCGTTGCTGGCTGGGCAACGCTATCAGCTGCGCTGTCAGCGGCAGCCGGCACAGCAGACGTGCTGGCCGTTTCGTTGGCAAAACTCTCCAGCGGTGATAATGCCTGTTGCGCCGCAGCGCTGGTTGGATTGATGACAGTTTGATCGCTCATAATTTTCTCCTTATTGCTAAATAAAGACCGCAGTTGCTGCAAACGGACTGCGATCCGCTCGGTAATACGCATCAGGTCCTCCTTAGCGCCGCGGCTGTGGCGCGGTTTGCTGCCCGGCCGGCGGCGTGGAGGGCGTTGAGGTGTGGCTGGCGCTGCGCGGCGGCTGAGCATCCAGCTTTTTCTGTAGCTCGACCAGCTGGCTGGTCAGTTCGGCGACCTTTGCTTCGCGTCGATCGGAGATCGCCCGGTACTGCTGGCGAATCTCCTCCACGCGCCGGTTGGCGTCGTTATTGACGTAAAGAAACAGAATGGTCATCGCCACACACAGCAGCGATAACAGCATCAGCAGGCCACCCAGCATCAAATGACGGCGGTGGCTTCGCACCAGCAGTTCACTGTTTATCTGCACCATCGCGGTTCTCCTCCAGAGTGGTGATCAATTGATTAATCTGGCTGCGAAACTTATCGCTGTGCTCGGCTTCGGTGGTCGCCAGCAGGATACCGAGTGCGTTCTTGATCAAACGCAGATCGGTCTCCAGCGATGAGATACGCCGCAGGTTTTTGTCGTGACGGATACGCAGTTCATCGTTTTCCTGGCGCATCAGCGCATGGCTCTCCTTGAGAAGCAGCACCTGCTCTTTGTAGCTGGTGATGATCTCGCCGCCCGCGCGATTGCTGGTGACGATAGAAGCGATCCCCGCCATCAGGGGTTTCCAGAACACCGCTGCCGCGCCACCGCCAAGCAGCAGTGCGCCTACGCTGGTGACCAAACTACTCTCCATGCCCTACCTCTCTCACCTGGCGAGGGTTAGCCGGACACCCCGCTGACCTCCCTCGCCAGTATCACGGCCAGCGGCATATTTAAGTTTACTTTAAATAATGATTTTAAGTATACTTAAGTCAAGCCTGGAGGAGTTGTCAAGATGATGAAAAAAGAATCTGGTGGTGAGCGCATTCGCCAGCGCCGTAAGGCAATGAAATTAACGCAGCAGGCGCTGGCCAATGGCATTGGCGTGTCGCACGTTGCGGTTTCGCAGTGGGAGAAAGAAGAGACGGTGCCGCGTGGTGAGCATCTGCTGCGGCTGGCGGAGTTGCTGCAGTGTAGCGCGGCGTGGATTATTGATGGCGACGGCCAGCCGTTTGCCAGTACGCACACTTCCCCCGCTCTCACTGCCGTGCCGCTGGTCACGCTGGTGCAGGCCGCGGACTGGCTGAATGAGCAGCGACTGCAGTGGCAGCAGCAGGCTGTCCGCTTTCTTTACAGTGACGAAGCGCTGAGCGACAGTGCGCTGGCGGTTACGCTGGAAGATGACGCCATGAACCCGGCGTATCGCGCCGGCGACCGGTTGATCTTTGATCCGCAACGCGTGCCCCAGCCGGGCGATGTGGTGCTGGCGCGGGTAGACGACGTCGCGATGGTGCGAATTATTCGGATGCACGACGAGCAAATTTTCTCGTTACGGCCGCTGAACGAAGATTTTCCCGTGCAGCAGAGTCAGAAAAGTACGCTGGAACTGATTGGCACGCTAGTGGAAATGCGGCGGCGCGGCAGCCGCTGAAGCAGCAAAAAACCCGCCACGCGGCGGGTCAAATCCAACAAAAGACTACGGCAAAAATCACAACGTGTCGGTGAGATGATCGACGACCACCCTTCCCTCGGGATCGGTTTGCGTTATACGGTAGCTGACGCGGTAAGAGCGGCGGTTACTCAGTTTGTCGAACAGCGCCACGCTGCCCTTGTGCTCACCGTTGGCACCGACAATGTGCCATTCGGTGACATCTTCCTGTCCCCGGTTATGCAGGCGTAATAAGCTCTGCTCAACTAAACGATCGCTTTCATCAATCTTCAAATAATCACGCAACATCTTTATCACCTCCGGTTAACCCGGCTAACGATACGCTTTTCATTTATCCTTTCAATCGAATTTATTTATCGTTCACGCCGCTGGCCAGCGGTTGAGTAAAAATTCCCCCTGCCGTGCCCCGCCAGCCGCTTCGGTTAAGTGGAATTTTATAAAATAGTTAACGATCACGCGTCTCAGCGCTGGACAGATCCAGCCGTCTGGCTGTTAATGTAAGGCAAAATAACGATAGCGCCGGACAATCTCATGCTGACTACCATCCTTTACCGCAGCCACCTCTATGATCACGTTCCCATCAAAACGCTGGAGGATATGGTTGGCAAAGCCAATAAGAAAAACGAAGTTTCAGATGTCACCGGCATTCTGTTGTTTGATGGGCGACATTTCTTCCAGCTGCTTGAAGGACCCGATCAGGCCGTTCAGGGCATTTACGACCGTATCTGCCGCGACGCCCGCCATCACAATCTGGTTGAGCTGATGCATGACTTCGCGCCAGCCCGGCGCTTTGGTAACGTCGGTATGGAGCTGTTTGACCTGCGCGAGCATGACAAATCCAGCGTGCTACAGGCGGTGCTGGATAAAGGCACTTCGCGTTACCAGCTCACCTATGACGACCGTGCACTGCAGTTCCTGCGCACCTTCGTTGAGGCGCGGGAAAAAGAGAACTATTTCGAGATCCCGCCGGCGAATACCTGGGAATTTATTACTGATGCGGAAAGCCAGCGTCAGCTGGAGAGTCTGCAACACTATGTACAGGATTGCCGGTTTGCGTTTCAGCCGATTGTTGATCCCTTCTCGCGGCGTATTACGGCCTATGAAGCGCTGATTCGCACGCCGGACGGCGGTTCACCGCAGGAGTACTTCTCTGCGTTTGGCGGTGATGCGATTTACCACGCCGATATTCAGTCCAAGAGTCTGGCCTTCAACCTGGCGAAAAATCTCGGCCTCGGCGAGCAGACGCTGACCATCAATCTGCTGCCGATGTCGCTGGTCACCGTCCCGAATGCGGTGGATTTCCTGCTGCAGGAAATCGCGGCCAACGATCTGGTACCGGAGCAGATCGTGGTGGAAGTGACGGAGAATGAAATCATCTCGCGTGCCGAAGAGTTTACAGCAGAAGTAAGAAAACTTAAGGCGGCGGGTATCAGCCTGGCGCTGGATGACTTTGGTGCCGGGTTTGCGGGTTTGTCGCTGCTGTCTAAATTCCAGCCGGATAAGATCAAAATCGATCGGGAAATCATCAGTGACGTGCACAAAAGCGGTCCAAAACAGGCGATTGTACACGCCATCATTAAGTGCTGCGCTTCGCTGGAGATCGCGGTGATTGCTGAAGGCGTGGAGAAAGCCGAGGAGTGGATGTGGCTGGAAGCGGTGGGTGTCAGTCAGTTCCAGGGCTATCTGTTTGCCCGTCCGCAGTTTAATGGTTTTCCGGCAGTGGCCTGGCCGGAGATCAAGTAACTCACACGCTGACCGCCGTAATTACGGCGGTCACGCGCTTAACACTCAGTCTCGCGTGCCGGTTCCTCCAGCCGTTCACTGAGCACCACGTATTTCATCAGCTCAAACGTGCGCTGCGTCATTGGCACCGCGCTGCACGGGCGAAACCAGCCAAACTGCTTCTGGTACAGCCACACTTCCGGATGACGCTCGCCATCTTTAATCCAGTAATAACCATCATTCATAGGTTTGCCCAGCGGCCTGCGCCGCGAATCAGACATTCATGCGTGCCCGATAAAGTGATACGCCCTCTGGCGTAATGAGTAACCCTGCTTGCATGAAAGCTTACTCCAGCTAATTACTGTAGCAGAGAATAGAGGCAATTGTGCATTTCACGCTGGGCTTATTCAGGCAGGAAACGAGACGCGAAGAGAATAAATGCCCCTAAGCTAAGGGGCGAAACAAACAGGCAACTAAACGTCCGTGTTTCGGCAATGGAGTGGAGTACGACAGACACAGGTTTCAGGAAGCGATATCGTCAGGCGTGCGCTGAACAATAAGTTCCAGTGCCTGGCGATAAATATCCAGCTGAACCACGTCATGTTCAGACTCTAATCGCTCCAGCAGCGCCAGAATAATATCTTTATTGCTCACACGCAGTTTCACCGCTGCCAGTTGCTTATAAATCAGCGCAATGATCTCTTTTTCACTGGCATATTCTGAATCCGCGTGCTGGAAATATTCTGACAATTGAGACTCTGTTGACGCCAATGCATTCTGTTCCATAACAAGCCTCATCGGGTGAGCTGCAGTGCAAACTGCAGTGATTAATCGGTTACTCAGGTTAAATTTTTGAATCAGCACAGGTAAAAAAGCAGCCTCTGAAAGTGGAAATCCACAACACCTTCAGAGGCGATGCAAAGCATCATTCGTTACGTGTGACTGACTGCCACAAGCGAGAAGTTATACAAAGATGGAAAACTTGTACAACAATTTAGTTAGCATTTCGTGTGGTCAGAGGAGATTTGCACAATAATTTTGCCATTCCCTTCAACAATAAATCACCATTTTTGCAGGAAAAATCATGCGGTTAACCTGAATAAAATATCAGGCGCTGTGCTAAGCCTCTCTTTCTGCTCAACAAAATTATTTTTACTCCTAGCTGACGCGTGCACTTCTATACAGCCCCCATAAACTTGTACAACTTTGCAAAACTGTACAATTTAGCCGTTCTGCGTGTAGAGTGTGAAAACGATTACGGCCGCCAGAAACGGCCAGCGATCAGCTAAAATTCATCACAACAAAACCCCTGCTGGAGAGAAAGATGAAACAACACGAAACCAACAAGGAGCGTAAAAACGAGGGCGAGGTACACAAGGGTTTACCGGAAGCCGCGCCGCATGCAGGTAATGCTTATGAGGAAGATGATCATCCAGCCCATGATGATGCTCGTGAGCACGGCGAAATCCCGCGTACACGCGATGACAGTCAGGATGACAAAAAAGATCCTTATCAGGATCAGTAAAATACCTTCGATGATATCTGGACCGACCCACCGGATGTTATTTTCGTGGCCGCTGACTGCTGGCGTTAATAAGCGAAGCGGCAACCGAGATTGATCATTGAGTTTAATTAAGACATTATTTTGCGGAAATTAGAGAAGGCGTGCCTTCATTCATTTCTGGAGAGCACTGATGGATACGGGTTTTTACTGGGTAGGCAGCAGCACAACTGAGCCTGAGGTATGGTACTGGGATGCTGGACGCGGTTTTTATCGCCCGATGGAGCCGATACCGCTTTCTCTGCCTCGTTTTAAATCTGCCGGTTTTAAACTTCTCAGTGGCAAACTGATGCCACCGGAAGAGGTGCAATCTGCTTAGGTTTTCGTCTGCAGGTGAGAATATTGTCAGTTACGCTGTTAAGCGCAGCGTAGCTGAACTATATTCCTGTGAGGAGGACATGATAATGCAGGAAGGATTTTATTGGGTGCAGCGCGGCGCAGAACAGCCAGAAGTCTGGTTTTTCTCAACCAGTGGAGAAGGTGCCTGGTTTGAACCCACCAAAAACGATGCCATCAGCAAGCAACGCTTCGCTGAACAGGGCTACAGGACGATCAGCGAAAAACTGTCACTGCCCTGACCCTGACGAAACCGCCTCTCTCAGGCGGTTTTTTATTGCGCGCCGCTAGACCTGCATGCTCATGATCTCGCTGTAGGCATTCACCAGCTTGTTACGCACCTGAATCCCCATCTGCATCGAAATCGACGATTTCTGCAGATCGACCATCACATCATTCAACTGGATGCCCGGTTTACCCAGCTCAAAATCCTGCGCCTGACTGCGCGCAGCGGTCTGGGTGGCGCTGATTTTATCCAGCGCGGCTTTCATGGTGGCACCAAAATCGAGCTGACTGGCGGACTCGGTCGGTTTGCCACTGGCCTGCAGTGACGTCAGCTGCAGCTGCTGCAGTACGCCATCAATTGCCTGAATTGACATTGCCTGTACCTCATAGATGAAGGGTTCTTTTTTTCACGGAGGAAAAGTTAACACACTGTCAATAGGACAAAGGCGCTAAATGACTGCAAAAAACCCGGCTTATCCAGCCATCGAAGTGACACGATTCATCAAATAATGCCAGGCATTAGATTGGAATTTCATTTTTTCCCCTACCCCGTCGGCCAGCAACACGGCATCAACGGGCGGGGATGCGTATCAGGGAGTCAATTTTGTCACCTACATACACCCGGTCAATTATGTCAGGCAGGAATTGGTCATGAATGCGAGTGCAGCCGCCACACAGGATACAGCAAAGAAAGGCTTTAATGACCTTCTCGCCCGCCTGCGCGCAAATCCGCGTATTCCATTAATCGTTGCTGCCGCGGCCGCTATCGCCGTGGTTCTGGCGCTGGTGCTGTGGGCCAAAGCGCCCGACTATCGCGTTCTCTATAACAACCTCTCTGATGAGGATGGCGGCGCGATTGTTACCCAGCTCACCCAGATGAACATCCCTTACCAGTTCGCTGAAAACGGCGGCGCCCTGATGGTGCCCGCCGATAAAGTGCATGAGCTGCGTCTGCGCCTTGCCCAGCAGGGACTGCCGAAAGGGGGTTCGGTAGGCTTTGAGCTGATGGATAAAGAGAAGTTTGGTATCAGCCAGTTCAGTGAGCAGATTAACTACCAGCGTGCGCTGGAAGGTGAGCTGGCGCGCACCATCGAAACGCTCGGACCGGTGAAGAGCGCGCGCGTGCATCTGGCGATGCCAAAACCGACGCTGTTCGTGCGCGAGCAAAAATCCCCGTCTGCCTCAGTAACGCTGAACCTGCAACCGGGCCGTGCGCTGGATGAGGGCCAGATTCAGGCGATTCAGCACATGGTCTCCAGCAGCGTAGCCGGTCTGCCACCAGGCAATGTAACCGTGGTCGATCAGGCGGGTCGCCTGCTGACGCGCTCCGACAGCGAAGGCCGCGATCTTAACGATGCCCAGCTGAAATATGCCTCCGAAGTGGAAGCACGCTATCAGCAGCGCATTGAAGCCATTCTGAATCCGATTCTCGGTCAGGGTAATGTGCATGCGCAGGTGACCGCGCAGATTAACTTTGACCGCAGCGAGCAGACGGACGAGAAGTATCAGCCGAATGCGAACCCGAATAACACGGCGATTCGCTCACGTCAGACCAGCACCAGCGATCAGAACGGCAGCCCTTATCCGGGCGGCGTACCGGGTGCGCTGTCGAATCAGCCTGCGCCAGCCAATACCGCGCCGGTCACCAACCCGCAGCAGCAGAACAATAACAACGCTAACGGTCAGCAGAACAACAACAACGCGCAGAATGCCGGCACCGCGACCAGCACCGCGCAGAGCAGCGGCCCGAGCAGCTCCAGCCGCAACGACACGGTGAACTACGAGCTGGATCGCACCATTCGTCACACCAAACTCAACGTCGGTGACGTGCAGCGCCTGTCGGTCGCCGTGGTGGTCAACTACCGCGATGACGGCAAAGGCAAAGCGGTGGCGCTGAACGATCAGCAGATCAAGCAGATTGAAGATCTGACCCGCGAAGCGATGGGCTATTCGCAAACGCGTGGCGACAGCGTCAACGTGGTGAACTCGCAGTTCAACACCACCGAGCCGACCGGCGGCGACCTGCCCTTCTGGCAGCAGCAGTCGTTCTTTGATCAGCTGATGACCGCCGGTCGCTGGCTGCTGGTGGCACTGGTTGCCTTCATCCTTTACCGCAAAATGGTGCGTCCGCAGCTGCTGCGTAAACGTGAAGCCGAGAAAGCCGCCGCCGAAGCCGCCGCTGCCCGTGCTGCCGCGCGTGAAGAAGAAGCCGCTTACAGCGTCCAGATCAATAAAGACGAGCTGGACCAGGAGCGCAAATCTAACAACCGCATGAGCGCCGAGGTGATGAGCCAGCGCATCCGCGATATGTCTGAAAACGATCCGCGCGTTGTGGCGCTGGTTATCCGCGAATGGATGAGTAACGAACTATGAGTCTGACCGGTACTGAAAAGAGCGCCATTCTGATGATGACCATTGGCGAAGAGCGTGCGGCGGAGGTGTTTAAACACCTCAACCAGCGTGAGGTACAGCACCTCAGCGCCGCGATGGCCAGCATGAAACAGATTTCGCACAAGCAGCTGACCGAAGTGCTGTGCGAGTTCGAAACCGATGCCGAACAGTTTGCTGCGCTGAGCCTCAACTCCAACGACTACCTGCGTTCGGTGTTGATCAAGGCGCTGGGTGAAGAGCGCGCCTCCAGCCTGCTGGAAGATATCCTCGAAACGCGCGAAACCACCAGCGGCATGGAAACCCTCAACTTTATGGAACCGCAGGCGGCGGCGGATCTGATCCGCGACGAGCACCCGCAGATTATCGCCACCATTCTGGTGCACCTGAAGCGCGGCCAGGCGGCGGATATTCTGGCGCTGTTCGACGAGCGTCTGCGCCACGATGTGATGCTGCGTATCGCCACCTTCGGCGGTGTACAGCCGGCGGCGCTGGCGGAGCTGACCGAAGTGCTCAACGGCCTGCTGGATGGCACCAACCTCAAGCGCGCGAAGATGGGCGGCGTAAGAACCGCAGCGGAAATCATCAACCTGATGAAAACCCAGCAGGAAGAAGCGGTTATCGAAGCAGTACGCGACTTCGATGGCGAGCTGGCACAGAAGATTATCGACGAGATGTTCCTGTTCGAAAACCTGGTGGAAGTGGACGACCGCAGCATCCAGCGTCTGCTGCAGGAAGTGGAGTCCGAGCAGCTGCTGATTGCCCTGAAAGGCGCCGAGCAGCCGCTGCGCGAGAAATTCCTCAAAAACATGTCGGCGCGCGCCGCCGATATCCTGCGCGACGACCTCGCCAACCGTGGCCCGGTGCGGATGTCCGCGGTGGAGAACGAACAGAAAGCAATCCTGCTTATCGTGCGCCGTCTGGCGGAAGCAGGCGAGATGGTAATTGGTGGTGGCGAGGAAACCTATGTCTGATGCCTTTTCCGCCCGTGCATGGCAGCGCTGGCAGCCTGATGATTTAGGCGCGCCGCAGCCGCCTGAGCCTGAACTGCTGCTGGCAGAGGAGCCTGACAGCGACCTCGTGCTGAGCGAGGAAGATGAACAGCAGCAGCAGCTGGAACGTCTGCAGCAGCAGATGCGTAAAGATGCGCAGACGCAGGGCTACAGCGAAGGTTATCAGAAAGGCTTCGCCGAAGCGCAGCAAAACGGCTATGACGCCGGGTTCCAGCAGGGACTGGCCGATGCCCAGCAGCAGCAGGCTCCGCTGCAGGCGCGTATGCAGCAGCTGGTCACCGAGTTTCATCACACGCTGGAAGCGCTGGATAGCGTGATTGCATCGCGCCTGATGCAGCTGGCGCTGGAAGCGGCGCGTACGGTGATTGGCCAGGCGACGCAGGTGGATGGCAGCGCCCTGCTGCGCCAGATCCAGCAGCTGATTCAGCAGGAGCCGATGTTCAGCGGCAAACCGCAGCTGCGCGTGCACCCGGACGATCTGCAGCGCGTTGAGCAGACGCTGGGCCCAACGCTCGATTTACATGGCTGGCGTTTGCTGGCCGACAGTTCGCTGCATCCCGGCGGCTGTAAACTCAGCGCCGAAGACGGCGATCTGGATGCCAGCGTCGCCACGCGCTGGCAGGAGCTGTGCCGTCTGGCGGCACCGGGAGCATTCTGATGACGTCACGCCTTTCGCGCTGGCTGGGCGCGCTCGACAGTTTTGAAGACCGCATCAGTCAGGTGCAGACGGTGCGCCGCTATGGCCGCCTGACGCGCGCCACCGGTCTGGTGCTGGAAGCCACCGGCCTGCAGCTGCCGCTGGGCGCCACCTGCATTATTGAGCGCCACGACAACGGCACGATTACCGAAGTGGAAAGCGAAGTGGTCGGCTTCAACGGCCAGAAACTGTTTCTGATGCCGCTGGAAGAGGTCGACGGCATTCTGCCCGGCGCGCGCGTGTATGCCCGCGTGCACGGCGATCACAGCGGTAAACAGCTGCTGCTGGGGCCGGAGCTACTCGGCCGCGTGCTGGACGGCAGCGGCAAGCCGCTGGATGGCCTGCCCGCGCCGGAAACCGGCTACCGCGCGCCGCTGATCACCGCGCCGTTCAACCCGCTGCAGCGTACGCCGATCCACGATGTGCTGGATACCGGCGTGCGGGCGATCAACGCCCTGCTCACTGTGGGCCGCGGCCAGCGTATGGGGCTGTTTGCCGGCTCCGGCGTGGGGAAATCGGTGCTGCTCGGCATGATGGCGCGTTACACCAAAGCCGACGTCATCGTGGTGGGCCTGATTGGTGAACGTGGCCGCGAAGTTAAAGAGTTTATCGAGAACATTCTTGGCGCCGAAGGGCGCGCGCGCTCGGTGGTGATCGCCGCGCCGGCCGACGTATCGCCGCTGTTGCGTATGCAGGGGGCCGCTTATGCCACGCGCATCGCCGAAGATTTCCGCGATCGCGGTCAGCACGTGCTGCTGATTATGGACTCCCTCACCCGCTACGCCATGGCGCAGCGTGAGATCGCGCTGGCGATCGGCGAGCCGCCGGCCACCAAAGGCTATCCGCCTTCGGTGTTCGCGAAGCTGCCGGCGCTGGTAGAACGCGCCGGCAACGGCATTCACGGCGGCGGTTCAATCACCGCGTTCTATACCGTACTGACCGAAGGCGACGACCAGCAGGACCCGATTGCCGACTCGGCGCGCGCCATTCTCGACGGCCACATTGTGCTGTCGCGTCGCCTGGCCGAGGCCGGTCACTATCCGGCCATTGATATTGAAGCGTCGATCAGCCGTGCCATGACCTCGCTGATTGATGAAACCCACTATGCGCGCGTGCGCCAGTTCAAGCAGTTGCTCTCCAGCTTTCAGCGTAACCGCGATCTGGTGAGCGTCGGCGCTTATGCCGCAGGCAGCGATCCGATGCTGGACCGGGCCATTAAGCTCTATCCGCAGATGGAAGCTTTCCTGCAGCAGGGCATTTTTGAACGCAGCGATTATGACGATGCCTGTCTGCACCTGCAGGCGATGTTCGGCTAACGCCGCCCGACTTGAGGTAACGCGATGAAGACAGCCAATGCGATTGATACGCTGCGCGACCTGGCGGAGCAGGATCTGGAACAGGCGGTGATCCACCTCGGCGACATGCGTCGCGGTCAGCAGCAGGCCGATCAGCAGCTCAGCATGCTGCTCGATTACCAGGATGAGTACCGTAACAAGCTCAATCAGGATATGTCCGGCGGCATCGCCAGCACGCGCTGGAGCAATTATCACCAGTTTATTCAGACGCTGGAAAAAGCCATCGAACAGCATCGCCAGCAGCTTAATCAGTGGAACCAGCGGCTGGAACAGGCGCTGAGCAACTGGCGTGAAAAGCATAAGAAGCTGAATGCCTATCAGACGCTGATTACCCGCGCGGAAGAGAACGCATTACGACAGGAAAGCCGTCTCGATCAGAAACGGATGGATGAATTTGCCCAACGGGCCGCATTGAGGAAAGGCGAATGAACACGCTGCCAACACTGCTGACACAGCTTGCTAAAACCGGCAAAGCACAACCTTCAGCGGCAGTGGACAATCTGTCCGCTGCTGACACCCTGCCGCAGGGATTTATTACCGAGCTGGGCAACCGCCTGCTGACGCTGGTTAAGCAGCAGGGGAATGGCGCGCAATCCGCTGATCTGGCGGCAGAAATTGACGCGAAAAACGTCACAAAAGCGTCATTAAGCGCCCTGCTGCAGGCACTGGACAAACCAGAGGCGTTAAACGCACTTTTACAGCCGGAAAACACTAAAGCCGGACTGAAATCAGCCGATGATAATGACAAGCGCGCAGCAAGTTCGTTAACTGCCAGCGACTTACAGAATGTGCAGGCGCTGTTTGCCATGTTGCCAGCGATGGTTGAAAACCGCAGCAGCCCGCCAGCGGATAACAGCACCACGCTGGAGACCCGGGGTGAGGCGCGCACCAGCCTAAACGCTGCGTTACTTAACAGTTCGCTGCAAAGTGCGCTGAAAGAGGAACAGGCGAAGCCGGATGGCCAGCCATCTAAAGGCAGCGATGCGCTGACCAGCCTGACCGGTGTCAGCCATAGCCCGGTGCAGAGCGCGGCCGCCAGCGGCACGCCGGCCAGCAACAGCGGTATGACGCTGGATGAGAGTTTTCAGCAGGTGCTGAGCACGCTGAGCAAACCGGAAGAGCGGCGCGAGATGCTCAGCAGCCATGACAGCAGCGCGCCGGCCATCAGCAGCCCGCTGAGCAGTACCAGTCCGCTGGTCAGCACCACGGCCAGCACCAGCAGCGCGCCTTCCACGCCGATGCTGAATGCGGAGCTGGGCAGCAACGAGTGGCAGCAGGCGCTGAGCCAGCAGATTGTGATGTTCAGCCGTAACGGCCAGCAGAACGCCGAGTTACGTCTGCATCCGGAAGACCTCGGCGCGATACAGATCAGCCTGACGCTGGATAAAGATCAGGCACAGTTAACAATGGTTTCCAGCCACAGCCATGTGAGGGCCGCGCTGGAAGCGGCGCTCCCACAGCTGCGTACGGCGCTGGCGGAGAGCGGCATTAACCTGGGACAGAGTAACGTCAACAGCGACGCCTTCGCACAGGGCCAGAGTTATCAGGGCCAGCAGGAAGGACGTCGCGACGGCCAGTACGGCAGCTTTACCCTCTCCCAGGACAGTGACAACGAGATAACGCCTATTGCCGTCCCGGCAGCCCTCCAGGCGCGCGCGACCGGCAACGGCGCTGTCGATATCTTTGCCTGACAGCGACTAAACGCTGAAGGTAAGCGTAAAACCCGCGTCTTTTCTTCCCATTGTTTGACTTAAGACGCGGGATAATCTGTCCAGGTAAGCCGAGAGGCTTGCCCATAATTCACAGGAAGTAACTGCAAACATGTCTGATAACGCGAAAGCTAAAGGCCGCAAACGTTCATTACTAATTCCGGTGTTACTGATTGTAACGCTGGCCGCTTGCAGCGTGGCAGGCTATGCAGTCTGGCGAATGATGAATAAACACGAGGGTGACAAGCCGGAGGCTGCCAAAGTGGAGCCACCGCCCGCCCCGGTATTTTTTGCAATGGATACGTTTACGGTTAACCTGGTCAATCCCGATAACGATCCCGATCGCGTGCTGTACGTAGGCTTTACCCTGCGTCTGCCGGATGAGGATACCCGTCGTCGGCTGAATGACTACCTGCCTGAGGTGCGCAGCCGTTTGCTGCTGCTGCTTTCACGTCAGAGCGCCAGCGCGCTGGCAACCGAGCAAGGCAAACAGGCCCTGGTTGAACAGATCAAACAGGTGCTGGCGCCACCGCTGGTAAAAGGTCAACCTGCGCAGGTAGTCAGTGACGTGCTGTTTACCGCCTTCATTTTGAGGTGACTTAATGGGCGATAGCATTCTCTCCCAGGCTGAGATTGACGCGCTGCTCAATGGCGACAGTGACAGTGCGGAAGTAGAGAACAGTTCCAAAGGGGCCGATGGCGATATCCGCCCCTATGATCCCAATACCCAGCGTCGCGTGGTGCGCGAGCGTCTGCAGGCGCTGGAGATCATCAATGAGCGTTTTGCACGTCATTTCCGTATGGCGCTGTTCAACCTGCTGCGCCGCAGCCCGGATATCAGCGTTGGGGCAATCAAGATTCAGCCGTACCATGAGTTTGCCCGCAACCTGCCGGTGCCAACCAACCTGAACCTGATTCACCTGCAGCCGCTGCGGGGGACTGCGCTGGTGGTGTTCTCGCCGAGCCTGGTGTTTATCGCCGTGGATAACCTGTTTGGCGGCGACGGTCGTTTTCCGACCAAAGTGGAAGGCCGTGAGTTCACCCATACCGAGCAGCGCGTGATTCGCCGCATGCTCAAGCTGGCGCTGGAAGGCTACAGCGACGCATGGAAAGCCATTTATCCGCTGGAAGTGGAATACGTGCGTTCTGAAATGCAGGTGAAATTCACCAACATCACCACCTCACCGAACGATATCGTGGTCAACACGCCGTTCCAGGTGGAGATTGGCAACCTGGTGGGTGAGTTCAATATCTGTATTCCGTTTTCGATGATTGAGCCGCTGCGCGAGCTGCTGGTCAATCCACCGCTGGAGAACTCGCGTCAGGAAGATAACCACTGGCGCGACAATCTGGTGAAACAGGTGCAGCACTCGGAGCTGGAGCTGATTGCCCACTTCGCTGAAACGTCGCTGCGTCTGTCACGTATTTTGCAACTGAAACCTGGTGACGTCCTGCCCATTGAGAAGCCGGACCGCATCATTGCCCACGTCGACGGCGTACCGGTACTGACGAGCCAGTATGGCACGCTCAACGGCCAGTATGCGCTGCGTGTAGAACATCTGATTAACCCGATTTTGAATTCGCTGAATGAGGAACAGCCCAATGAGTGACAGCAAAAAACCGTCCGATGATATCTCTGCGGACGATCTGTGGGCTGAAGCGATGAACGAGCAGGCGGCGACCAGCAGTGCGGCGGAGCCAGGCGATAACGTATTTAAGTCGCTTGAGGCCAGCGCCGCCAGCGGCTCGCTGCAGGACATCGATCTGATCATGGATATCCCGGTCAAACTGACCGTGGAACTGGGCCGTACCAAGATGACCATCAAAGAGCTGCTGCGCCTGACGCAGGGTTCGGTGGTGGCGCTTGACGGCCTGGCCGGCGAGCCGCTGGACATCCTGATCAACGGCTATCTGATCGCCCAGGGTGAGGTGGTGGTGGTGAACGACAAATATGGCGTGCGCATCACCGACATTATTACTCCGTCCGAACGTATGCGTCGTCTGAGCCGCTAATCATGTTAAAAAACGCGCAAACCGTTCAGCCCGCTCACGCCCAGCCGGTGGTATCCACCAGTTCGGTTGTTGGACAAGTCAGTAGCGTGCTGGCGGTGATCGTGCTGCTGATTCTGGCCTGCGGCTGGCTGGCGAAACGCCTCGGCTTTGCGCCGAAAGCGGTGAGCGGCCAGGCGCTGAAAGTCAGCGCCAGCGTGCAGGTTGGCCGCCAGGAGCGGGTGGTGATTGTTGATACCGCCGATGCGCGTTTAGTGCTGGGCGTCACCGCTCAGCAGATCACCCATCTGCACTCGCTGCCGCCGCTGCCACCGGAAGCGTCCCTGCCCGTCAGCGCGGCGCCGCAGGATTTTCGTCAGCTGTTTCAGAACCTGGTTAAACGTCCCGGAAAACCCCAATGATGCGTCGATTGCTCCCTCTTCTGCCGCTGCTGATGCTGCTGGCACCGGCTGCCCATGCGCAGCTGCCGGGTTTGATCAGCCAGCCGCTGGCCAATGGCGGCCAGAGCTGGTCGCTGCCGGTGCAAACGCTGGTCTTCATTACCTCGCTGACCTTTATTCCGGCGGTGTTGCTGATGATGACCAGTTTCACCCGCATCATTATTGTGTTTGGTCTGCTGCGTAACGCACTGGGCACGCCATCCGCGCCGCCGAATCAGGTGATGCTGGGTCTCGCGCTATTCCTGACCTTCTTTATCATGGCGCCGACCTTCGACAAGATTTACACCGATGCCTATCTGCCGTTCAGCCAGGACAAAATCAGCATGGACGTGGCGATCGACAAAGGTGCCCAGCCGCTGCGTGAGTTCATGCTGCGCCAGACGCGCGAAGCCGACCTGGCCCTGTTCGCCCGTCTCGCCAACAGCGCGCCGATTCAGGGGCCGGAAGCGGTGCCGATGCGCATTCTGCTGCCCGCCTATGTCACCAGCGAGCTGAAAACCGCTTTCCAGATTGGTTTCACCGTCTTTATTCCGTTTCTGATCATCGACCTGGTAGTCGCCAGCGTACTGATGGCGCTGGGGATGATGATGGTGCCGCCGGCCACTATTTCGCTGCCGTTTAAGCTGATGCTGTTCGTGCTGGTGGATGGCTGGCAGCTGCTGGTGGGATCGCTGGCGCAAAGTTTTTACTCCTGAGTGGCTTTCCGCCCTCACCTTTCTCTCGACAGGAGCGCAACATGACACCGGAATCGGTAATGGTAATGGGCCAGGAAGCGATGCGTATCGCCCTGATGATGGCCGCTCCGCTGCTGCTGGTGGCGATGGTGAGCGGTTTGCTGATCAGTATTCTGCAGGCGGCAACGCAGATTAACGAACAGACACTGTCGTTTATCCCGAAAATTCTTGCCGTTGCGGCCACCGCCGTGGTGGCCGGACCGTGGATGCTCAACCTGATGCTGGACTACATCCGTACCCTGTTCAGCAACCTGCCTTATATCATCGGCTAATGGTCACCCTCGACAGCAGCCAGCTGGTGCACTGGGTGGCGCAATTCTTCTGGCCGATGGTGCGTTTGCTGGCGCTGTTTGCCAGCGCGCCGCTGCTGAATGAACGTTCGATTCCAAAACGGGTCAAAATTGGACTGGCGGTAGTCACCACCTGGATTCTGATGCCGCTGCTGCCGCCGGTCGAAGTGACGCTGTTTACTCCGGCGGGCTTCTGGATGCTGGTGCAGCAGTTGCTGATTGGCGTGGGGATTGGTCTGACCATGCAGCTGGCTTTTTCTGCCGTGCGGCTGGCCGGTGAGATGATTGGTCTGCAGATGGGTCTCTCTTTTGCCACCCTGCTCGACCCGAACAGCCGGATCAACATGCCGCTGCTGGCCCGTTTTCTCGACATGCTGGCGATGCTGCTGTTCCTGACCTTCAACGGTCACCTGTGGTTGATCTCGTTACTGGTGGACAGTTTTCACACGTTGCCGATTAACGATCAGCCACTCAACGCCAACGCCTTCATGGCGCTGACCAAAGCCGCCAGCTTAATTTTCCTTAATGGCATGATGTTAGCGCTACCCCTAATAATTCTGCTCCTCACGCTAAACCTGGCACTAGGTTTGTTAAACCGCGTTTCACCTCAGCTGTCGGTTTTCGCCATCGGCTTCCCAATCACCTTAACGGTAGGGATCCTGAGTCTGGGTATGATGATGCCGTTGCTTGCACCTTTCTGTGAACATCTGTTCGGTGAAGTCTTTGATTTACTCGCGCAGTTTGTATCAGAACTTTCCCCTGCCCGTTGATTAACGATACTGTTAACCTTCTTATACGATAGTTAAGTAATCAAAAACATTCTGTGCATTTTTCGAACCATATTTTTCAGAAATCAACTGAGGATATTCTGATAAATGCGCATTTATGGTGAAAATTATTCTTATTAAACGGCGCTTCGCGTATTTTAGTCAGACGATTCCTAAGCCGGTTAAGCCGGTGAATCGGTTGATAAAATGCTCAAAGGGCTGTTTTTAAACAAAAAAAATATTACAGCGATTTTTCTTGTCTAAATCCCTTTTTTCCGGCATTGTCAACACTCGCTGAAACGTCACACTTTCGCGATTCAAATGTTTTTAAGAATTGTCCTATCAGATTTGTCTGTGACTTGCGCGATAGTGACAGGGCTCTCAAAACAGAGCGAAAGAAACACATAAACCAAATTCCCGGCGATTCCCACTATCGCGGGGACAAGAGTGACGTGGAAGTAACACAATAAACTTCGCAGAACGGGTCAGGGACGAGTCAAGATGGCGCAGGAATGCATTACGCCAGTCTGCCGAGCAGAATAAAAAAGTGTCTTTGGAAATCTCTCTCGTACCGCAAACGCGTATTCATCGTTGATTTAAACGGATAACAAATTGGTGAGGGTCGCTATAATGCCAACGATTATTATGGATTCATGTAACTACACACGCCTGGGTTTGTCAGACTATATGTCGGCAAAAGGAGTCAAAAAGAAAAATATTACTTCCGTGTCTGACATCGAACAATTGCAACAACGGTGTGAGCAATTAAAACCGGGCGTAGTATTTATTAACGAAGAATGCTTTATTCATGAATCCGATTCCAGCGATCGCATTCGTTCTATTATCATGCAGCATCCGGATACGCTATTCTTTATTTTTATGGCGATCTCGAATATCCATTTTGAGGAATACCTCTACGTTCGTAAGAACCTGATTATTACGTCAAAATCGATAAAAACATCGACACTGGACTCCCTGCTGGGCACCTACCTGCAAAAGAAACTCAATGCGTCACCGCGCATTTCTGCCGGGCTGGATATTCATCCACTGACATTGAGCCAGACTGAATCGAATATGCTGAAGATGTGGATGTCAGGTCATGACACTATTCAGATTTCGGATAAGATGCAAATCAAAGCGAAAACTGTTTCGTCACATAAAGGCAATATTAAACGCAAAATTAAAACGCACAATAAACAGGTTATTTATCATGTGGTGCGCCTGACAGATAATGTTACCTCGGGCATTTATGTCAACGTGCGATAATTTCACCCACCGATAATACGCTTTGTGGTCAAGGCCAGTCCCCGCGACTGGCCTTGATTATTTTTGAGCGTTTTGCGAGCGCGATCCCACTTCCCCGCTAAGCCTTTATCCCCTGCTGCCGATGCTTGTTTTCAGAACCCCTTACCACTATGAGAGCAAGGAAATGAAAACAGCATCGATAGATGAGCAACATAAGCTCAGCATCTGGCAAAACCTACGCCTGATGCCTCTGTTCAGCATGATCTTTGGTGGCATTCTGCTGCTTTTTGCCCTGTGCATTGGACTCGCCAGCTACTTTCTGATTCAGAGCAATAATTCCCTCAATGACGCCACCGATGAGATTCAGGTGCGCATGGGCATTTCTAACAGCTCAAACCATCTGCGAACCGCACGCCTTAATGTGCTGCAGTCGGGCGCTGCGGCGCGCATCGGTGAAATGGATGGCTATCGTGCCGATCTGGCGCGCACCGAAACGCGCATTAAGCAGGCGCGCGAGGGCTTCAAAATTTATATGGATCGCAAAATGAAGACGCCGGCTGACCTGGCGCTCGACGGTCCGCTCACCACCAGCTTCAACGCCTATATTGATAAAGGCCTGAAGCCGATGATCGAATCGGCGAAACAGGGCAGCTTTGAGGGGATTGTCGCGCAGGAGACCGATGTCACGCGTAAGCTGGATGATGCCTATAATGCCGTGCTGCTGAAGGCGATTAAGATCCGCACCGAGCGCGCCGAAGCGATTAACGCCGAAGCGGCGCATCAGTCGCGCGTCGGTTTTATCGCGATGGCTGCGGCTTTTGCCGCCGCGCTGCTGCTGGTGCTGCTCACCTTCGTATTCCTGCGCCGCGTGGTGATCAATCCGCTGCGCCTGTCGGTGGGTCGCATTGAGCGCATCGCGCAGGGCGATCTCACCGCCCCCGAGCAGGCCTATGGTCGCAACGAAATTGGCAGCCTGCTGCACAACCTGCAGCTGATGCAGGCGTCGCTGGTACGCACCGTCGGCACCGTCCGTGAAGGCGCGGTGGCGATTTATCAGGGCTCCAGCGAGATCTCCGCAGGTAACACCGATCTGTCATCACGCACCGAGCAGCAGGCTTCTGCGCTGGAGCAGACTGCCGCCAGCATGGAGCAGCTCACCGCCACGGTGAAGCAGAACGCCGAAAACGCCCATCACGCCAGCCAGCTGGCCGCCGATGCGTCAGGCAAAGCGCGCAGCGGTGGTGAACTGGTGAGCGGTGTGGTGAAAACCATGAATAACATCTCCGGCAGCTCGAAGAAAATCGCCGAGATTACCAATGTCATTAACAGTATCGCCTTCCAGACCAATATCCTGGCGCTCAACGCCGCGGTAGAAGCCGCGCGCGCCGGGGAACAGGGCCGTGGCTTCGCCGTGGTCGCCAGTGAAGTGCGCAATCTGGCGCAGCGCAGTGCGCAGGCAGCGAAAGAGATTGAGTCGCTGATTGCCGAGTCGGTGGATTTAATCAGTAACGGCTCGCATCAGGTCGGCGAAGCCGGCAGCACCATGGGCGAAATTGTTGAAGCGGTGCGCCGCGTTACCGACATTATGGCCGAGATTGCGGCAGCGTCTGATGAGCAGAGCCGTGGCATTCAGCAGGTCAGCCTGGCGGTGACCGAGATGGATAACGTGACGCAGCAGAATGCCTCGCTGGTGGAGGAAGCCTCTTCAGCTGCGGCTTCGCTGGAAGATCAGGCCGGTAAACTGACGCAGGCGGTGGCGGTGTTCCGCCTGAATGATACGCCGGCTTCGCTGGTGGCTGCTGCGCCGCAGCCAGCGCTGAAAGCGCCAGCGCTCGCTCCACGTCCGACGCTGGCTGCAGCGGGCAATGATAACTGGGAGACGTTTTAAGAGGAGTGAGGTGGGGTGCGGTATTTTTCCCTCACCCCAGCCCTCTCCCGCTTGCGGGAGAGGGGGCTGTCCGCGCGGCTGTTGAGTAGGTTTTCACACAACGCTTCAGGAACAACTTATTACTAAGCATCGGCGCTGAACGGTTCCCTCTCCCGCGAGCAGGAGCACTGAACGGTTCCCTCTCCCGCGTGCGGGAGAGGGTTAGGGTGAGGGTAATCTAATCGCAAAACCACACTACCCTTCCCCCGCATAAGACTCGACAAACACGCCTTCGGCGTGATCGCTCTCATTAAAGAACCAGATCCCCAGCGGATAATCCTCCAGCGCCACCAGATACATGGTGCCCTCATTAAAGCCTTCCACAGCCAGCACAGTACCGACGCGACGTGGGCCGCCGTCGGTTTTTACCGTTACCCGGTCATTGACCTTCATTGATTTCTCTCCAGAAACAGTCCTGCGCATAGTGTAACGGAAGATAGTCAGCGCTGCCTGATCGCGATCAGCGTCGGGCGATTACCCACACCGCATGCACGATGCCGGGGATGTAACCACACAGCGTCAGCAGAATGTTGAGCCAGAAGGCGCCGCCGAAGCCGACCTGTAAAAATACGCCCAGCGGTGGCAACAGAATGGCAATAATAATCCGAATTAAATCCATACTAACTCCCTGATAACCATAATAATCAACCAGCTGTAAGCATAGCTGCTTTACGCCAGAATGGGGAATGCAGCGGGTAAAGAAGTGTCAAAGCCGGGCTTTTCACTTTCTTAACGTTTCCCGGAAAGACTTTTGACGCGGCACCCTCGTACACTTGTCAGCACTGCACCAACCCCAAAGGGGCAGTCAACCTAAAAGTAACAAGGATTTTTGCCCGCGCAGCGCGGGCTTTTTTTTGCCCGTTTCCCGTCCACGTCCCTCGCCCGCTGTCACCGTCTATACTTGTCAGGAATCCGTTTGCCTCCGGGAGGCTGTCATGGCTACAGCAAAAGAGTACAGCGATAACGTGCAGCGCGAAGTGAACATCGACGTGGACGCGCTGCTGGAAGCGATTCAGAAAAAAACGTCAGGTGAAGTGCAGGAGTTTATGCAGGCTGAAGATGCGCACCGCGTGAAAGTGAATGGCGAAGCGTTTGACTCCTACACCGAACTGGCCGAGGCGTTTGAACTCGATATTCGTGATTTCACCATCACTGAAGTGAACCGCTGAAATCGATTTCAAAAAAAAGACCCGGCACGCTGGCCGGGTTGAAAAAAGAATAAATTCGTTACACCAGGAAAATCTTAACACCGCTTCAGAGTACGCCTTAGCTGAAGTAAGACAAGTCTCAATTCTGCACGCAATTCGAACAAATCTGCATAATCATGCACTGCTCTTACCGAAAACATCGCGCTACGGCTGACATTCTGCATGCACAAAACGTGCAGCCGCTTCGGTATCCGGGCGGTGTTTTAAGAATTATCCTGGATAGTGGCCGCGCCGGCGGCAAGGAAAAGTGTGATCGTGATTACGCTATTATACTGATTACACGTCGCTTTACGGATGCCTTTGGGCGTAAGGAGTGTATTGATGATCCCGTTAGATTCCTCCCTGCTGATCGTGACCGATCTCGATGGTTCGCTGCTCGATCATCATGACTATAACTGGCAGGCCGCCAGCGAGTGGCTGGCGCGTCTTAAGCAGCAACAGATTCCGCTGGTGATTTGTTCGAGTAAAACCGCAGCCGAAATTATTCCGCTGCAGAAGCGGCTGGGCATCGCCGGTGCGCCCTTTATCGCGGAAAACGGTGCCCGCGTCGCCTTCGGCGGGGAAGCACAGATCGCCGAAGAGCCCGGCGCCGATTATCTTGCGCTCTGCGCCACGCTCAGCAACCTGCAGGCGGATTTTCGCTTCACCGGCTTTCATGACTTTAGCGACGCAAAAGTGGCCCGTTTCACCGGCCTGACGCTGACGGAAGCCAGCCAGAGCCGACTGCGCGATGCGTCTGAAGTCATCGTATGGCGCGATGATGAAACGCGGCTCGACGCCTTCCGCGCGGCGCTGGCGCAGCATCAGCTGGCCCTGACACAGGGCGGACGTTTCTGGCACGTAATGCCGGCGGGCAGCGGTAAAGGCGTGGCGCTGGAACAGTTATTGCAGCAGTTGCAGCAGCAGGAAGGCACGAAGCGCACCACGATTGGTCTGGGCGATGGCCCTAATGATGCGCCGATGCTGGAGCGCGTCGATTATGCCGTGGTGATTAAAGGTTTCAGTAAAACCCCGGTGGTGCTGCAACGCAGCGATCATCACAACGTTTACCACACCGCACACGTTGGCCCTGAGGGCTGGCGCGAAGGTCTGGATTACTTTCTTGCCCAACCTGAATAACGGCAGCTGACCAGAAGGATGAGACGATGAGTGATTTTTACCAGAACGGCGTAATTACCAACTTTCATAATCTCACCCACCGCAGCGTGGAGTCGCTGGAAAAAGAGATGGTGCGCTTTGCGCGCAAGCGCAAAATGGGGCTCATTCTGCCCTCGCTGTTTTCCGAGCTGGAAGGCCCGGCGCTGGATAATATCGTCAATGAACTGGCGAAAGTGCCCTATCTGGAGGAGATTGTGATTGGCCTCGATCGTGCCGATCGCGATCAGTTTCTCTTCGCGCGCGAATTTTTCTCGCGCCTGCCGCAGCGCCACCGCATTTTGTGGAACGATGGCCCGCGGCTGAAAGCGCTGGACGCCGAGCTGGATAAAGAGGGCCTGTCGCCCAGCCAGCCCGGCAAGGGGCGCAACGTGTGGTTCTGCACCGGCTACACGCTCGCCTCCGACCGCTCGCAGTGCGTGGCGCTGCATGACTGCGATATCGTGACCTATGAACGCGGCATGCTGGCACGTCTGCTCTACCCGCTGGCCAACCCGGCGTTTCAGTATGAATTCTGCAAAGGTTTCTATGCGCGCGTTGCAGACGGCAAGCTTAATGGCCGCGTCGGGCGTCTGCTGGTGGGCCCGCTGCTGCGCTCGCTGCAGAAAGTCTACGGCCATTCGGAGTATCTCGACTATCTCACCAGTTTCCGCTATCCGCTGTCCGGCGAGTTTGCCATGCGCACCCACGTGCTGAACGGCATCAAAATCCCTGGCGACTGGGGGCTGGAGATTGGCGTGCTGTCAGAGATTTATCGCAATTACACCACGCGGCAGACCTGCCAGGTGGAAATCGCGGACAACTACGACCATAAGCATCAGCCGCTGGCAGAAGAGGACGGCACCGGTGGCCTGAAACGCATGAGTAACGATATCGTGCAGTCGCTGCTGCGTAAGCTGGCGACAATGGGCGTGCCGCTCACCAGCGACTCATTCCGCGTGCTGAAGGCCACCTATTATCGCAACGCGCTGGACATGATGGAGATCTACAACCACGAAGCCACTATGAACGGACTGAAGTTTGATCAGCACATTGAAGAAGCGGCGGTCGAGATGTTCACCCAGGCGATTCTCGACGCCGGCCAGTCGTTCATCGAGCGGCCAAACGAGAAACCGTTTATCCCCAGCTGGAGCCGCGTGCAGTCGGCGTTCCCCGATATCCTGCAGCGCATCTATCAGGCGGTAGAAGAGGATAACGAGGGCAAAGTCTAACCGGCCGCGCACACCCGATTGCGACCGCCGCTTTTCGCCAGATACAGGCGGCGGTCCGCTACCGCCTGCAGACTTTCTGCATGGTAACTGCCCTGCTCAGTACTGCAGCTGACACCTGCCGACAACGTAACGCTAAAGGTGGTGCTGGCGTTGACCAGAATGGTTTTGGCCGCCAGCCGGCTGCGGATACGCTCCGCCACGCCCTGCGCCTCAGCCAGCGTGGTGTGCGGCAGCACAATACAAAATTCCTCGCCGCCGATGCGTCCGGCCACGTCGTAAGGGCGCAGCGTATGTTTGATGACGCCGGCCACGCGCATCAGCGCCTGATCGCCCGCGTGATGGCCCCAGCTATCATTGACCTTTTTGAAATGATCGATATCGAGCTGGATCACCGCCAGCGGCTGTTGCTGCTGTTCGCAGCGCCGCGCCAGCGCGATAAACTGGTCGAAAAAGGCGCTGCGATTAAGCAGGCGCGTCAGGCCGTCATAATTAGCGCGCCAGGCCAGTCGCGCCGAGAGATCTTCCAGCCGCCGTACCAGGCGGAAAATCACCTGATGCGCCAGCGCCAGTAACAGCACGAACAGCAGCCACATGCCCAACAGAAACAGCGCTACCCGCCCCAGCTCCTGCGCCAGCCCCTGGCGCAGGCTCTGCACGTTGATTAGCCAGGCATCGACATTTTTTAACTTAACCCAGCTGGCCAGCTGACTGCCCAGCCACAGTGTTCCGGCCGGCTGCTGGTGAATCGCCTGCATCAGCTGGCCGCGCTGCGCGGGGGTCAATGCCACATCGTGCGGTGCCGGCAGCCGGGTGATCTCGTTGAGTGCGCGATCTTCGAGCACCAGCTTGCCCTGCAGCACGCTGTGACGCGACTGGTGCAGCAATGCATTAATTCGCTGCTGGGTGAAGTCCATCGACAACACGCCGTACCAGTGCTGATGGGCGATCACCGGCGCGCTCACCGTCAGCATCAACCCTTCGTTGAACTCCCCCTGATAGGCTTCGGTCCAGTGCCATCGCGTCTGCGGCGCCCGGCCCGGCTGCTGGTCGCGAAAATAGGGTCGCTGCGTCATGGTGGCGTAACTTTGTGCCAGCTCCTGCGCGTCGCGCGGCGGACGTGAGCTGATGTAATAGCCCGCGCGCGAGGTGTACCAGAAGCGTGAATAAAAGTCCTGCGCCTCATCGCTGAACTGCATGATAAAGCTGAACTCCAGCGCAGCGCGCAGCTCGGGCAGCAGATAAGTATCATCGCGCTGCAGCAGCGCATCACGCTGCAGCCATTCGTCGCTGACGCCGTTAATCGGCATGCTGCGCAGGTTAGCGATCTGCAACTGCCACACCGGCTGATGGCGCAACTGCTGAAAACGCTGCAGGGCGTGCTGACCATAATCGGCGTTCAGCGGGTGCGTCAGCGCGTAGCTGAGCATCCGCTGATAATAATTAAGCTCGTCCAGACTCTCCTGAAAGCGGCTATCGAGGCTGCGCTGGATCTCGGACAGCTGGGCGCGCTGCCGCTGCTGATAGTTATTTTTTAATTCCAGCGCTTCATGGACGGTGAGAAAAAGTGAAAAGAGAAAGACCGCCAGAAAACAGAGATGTACGCGCAGCGCAGGCGTCATGCGGCGTGATGACAGTGGCGAGATTGGCATCAGTAGCCAGGCTCCGGATAACAACGAATTGAAGAAGTGTAGTCAGGCAGGAAAACGGCGCACAGGCAGAGATCAGGAAAAACGTGAAAAGTGACAATGACATCGGGACGGCGCGCTGACCGTCCCAAGGGGCTCAGCTGGCCAGCTGGCGCGCGGCCGACAGATGCGTCAGCTCATCACTGCGGAACGCTTCGCGGCGTACACTGTAGCCATCATACCAACGACACTCTACCATTCCGCTGGCATAGCCGGTCACCACCATGGTGGGTCCGCCCTGTTTGTGCTGAACTTCGTCACTGATTGCAAAGGTCATACCGCGCCCTCCCTTCTCACCGTTGATTGAACGGATTAAGGTATAGCAGCTGTGCGCGTTTTTTGCCTATAGGATATTGCTATTACTGTGACAAATTCGGAATAAGCAGTGAAAAATGCCTTAAATAAACAAAGCCGATAAAAGTTATTATCGGCTTTGAATGATTTTCCCGGGTGGGAAATCAGATTTTGCAGCCTTCGCAGTCGGCTTCGTCGCTGATATCCGCCGGCACTTCACTGGCTTTTTCTGCCGCTTTGGCTTCCGCCTGCTCCAGCTGTGCATCGATATCAAATTCAAACATATCGTCGTTCATCATCGTTCTCCTGACCCGTGATTAGAAATTTCCTGCGCTTTATACCGATTTACCGCGCAGCTTCGCAACCAGATTTACCACTAACAGCACAATCGACCCAACGATAAAGCCCAGCACCAGATTCGCGCCGTTGCTCAGTAACATGGAAACCACGCCCGGGAAGCCGCTGCTGTACTCTTCAATGGCATGATGCAGCGGCGCGATACCGTGCACAATAATGCCGCCGCCCACCAGGAACATCGCGACGGTGCCAACCACCGACAGGATTTTCATCAGCCACGGAGCCAGCGCCAGCAGCGCGCCGCCGGTGGCCTGCGCCAGCGTGGAAGACTTCTCACGCAGCCAGTAGCCGAGATCGTCAATCTTAACGATCATCGCCACAATACCGTACACGCCGATGGTCACCAGAATGGCAATACCGGCGAGGATTAACACCTGATTGAGCAGCGGCGCATCCGAAACAATGCCCAGGGTAATCGCCACAATTTCAGCCGACAGAATGAAGTCGGTGCGCACTGCGCCTTTCACCTTATCTTTTTCGAACTGGCGCGGGTCCTGCTGCGCCAGATTATCCAGCCGCTTTTGCCGCGCTTCCGGGCTCTTCTCTGCTTTGTCGTGGTGCAGGCTGTGCAGCACTTTTTCCACCCCTTCAAAGCACAGATAAGCGCCGCCAATCATCAGCAGCGGCGTAATCAGCCAGGGCGCAAATGCGGAGATCAGCAGCGCCAGCGGCACCAGGATCAGTTTGTTGATAAACGAGCCTTTCGCCACGCCCCACACCACCGGGAGCTCACGATTGGCCTTCACGCCCGTCACCTGCTGCGCATTGAGCGACAGATCATCGCCCAGCACGCCGGCGGTCTTTTTTGCCGCCACTTTGCCCATGACGGAAATGTCGTCGAGCAGCGTGGCAATATCATCCAGAAGAGTCAGTAAGCTGGTTCCTGCCAAAATGTCATTCCTTATTCCGGTTCGTGATCCTGACAACAGGGGCACCGCTCAATCGCCGTCACCGTCATATCGGCGATGCCCGCACAGTCCCATTCGACGCGTAACGTTTTCCCGTGCAGATCGTCGGCGTGCAGATACTTGCTCACCGGACTTTCTGTCATGCCGCTTATCTCCTCGGTGGCCACCAGCGTATCGTCCAGGTAAATGCGCGCCGTGGCATGGGCATTGACCATGCGCTCATCGCGCAGTTGATACAGGCGTCTGACCGTCAGTTTGATGCTGCTCATGGTGGTGTTCCGCGTCCCAGAGAAAACGCTGATCTAAACTGTTATGGCAGCTAAAAGCAATCACCCTGCCTTAATCCGCCCGATAGTGATGCAATCCCTGATGATCGATCTCGCTGCTGTGCGTGGCAGCCAGCAGCCACTCTTCCAGCCGCTCCACCAGCGCCTCATCTTCCAGCCGCAGTTTGCCGCGCAGCGCGCATTCCCAGACGATCAGCACCTTCCAGCCGCTTTCCTGCAGCTGCTGCACATAGCGCCGGTCACGCTCCACGTTACTGTTGATTTTGCCGCTCCAGAATTCGGTACGCGTGGCCGGCATTTTGAACAAATAACAGTGATGACGATGCCAGAAACAGCCGTGCACAAAGATAATGGCTTTGTGCTGCGGCAGCACAAAATCCGGCCGGCCCGGCAGCGCTTTGTCCTGTACACGAAAGCTAAAGCCGCGATCTTTCAGCAGCAGCGCAATACGCTGCTCAATCGCCGTATCCTGATTGCGAATGGCGCGCATATTTTTGCTGCGAATATCATGCGAGTGGACGTCTGCCATGGCGTCTCCTTTTTTGCGGGCTTCTTCAACTTTAGCGCGTTGAGGCAAAAGCGAAAGTTTGTGCGGAGCAGATTGCGAGACGCCGCGCAGCCATCGTTAATTTCCACGCCGCGCCAGGAGTGGTAGCATAGCCGCTTCACTGTTAAGGAAAAACGCATGCTTGCACTCGATCCCGCCGCGACGGCTTCGCCCTCCCCGCACTCCGCTGATGATGACGCCACCGCGTTACTGCTGCAGGTACTGGATATCTACGCGGCCCGCGATCTGGTGGTCATCCTGAGCGAGGCCGGCGGCCGCGACTGGAGTATCACGCAGCTTAACCGTATTCGCGCGGGAAAAAGTGCCGCGCCCGCGCTGTCCGCGGCGGAGGTCGCCCGTTTGCAGGCGCTGCTGCCGTCGCGACCGGCGCATTATGACAATCCCCGCTTTCAGTTTATCGATCTGTTTGCCGGCATCGGGGGTATTCGCCGCGGCTTTGAGCAGATTGGTGGCCAGTGCGTATTCACCAGCGAGTGGAATAAAGAAGCGGTGCGCACCTATAAAGCCAATCACTACAGCGATCCCGCCCGGCATCAGTTCAACAGTGATATCCGGCTGATTACCCAGCCGGCCGGTTTGCCGGATGAGCAGGCGATTTATCAGCATATCGATAAGACGATTCCCGACCATCAGGTGCTGCTGGCCGGCTTTCCCTGTCAGCCCTTTTCGCTGGCCGGCGTCAGTAAGAAGAATGCGCTGGGTCGCGCGCACGGTTTTGAATGTGAAGCCCAGGGCACGCTGTTTTTTGATGTGGCGCGCATCCTCGCCGCCAAAAAACCGCCGTTTTTCGTGCTGGAGAATGTGAAGAACCTCAAGAGCCATGATAAAGGCCGCACCTTTGCCATTATTATGGCCACGCTGGATGAGCTGGGTTACGACGTCGCTGACGCGGCTGACGACCCGTCGCCGGATGCCAAAGTGGTCGATGCGCGTCACTTCCTGCCACAGCACCGCGAGCGCATCGTGCTGGTGGGGATCCGGCGCGATACCGGCCTGAGCGAGGGTTTTTCGCTGCGCGCGCTGGCGGCACTCTATCCGCCTGAAGTTCCGCCGCTGCACAGCCTGCTGGAGCCGCAGCCAGCGGCAAAATATACCCTGTCGCCCACGCTGTGGCACTATCTCTACCAGTATGCGAAGAAACATAAAGCCAAAGGCAACGGTTTTGGCTTTGGCCTCAACGATCCGCGCAATCCGCACTGCTGCGTACGCACGCTGTCAGCGCGCTACTATAAAGACGGTTCGGAAATCCTGATCGATCGCGGCTGGGATCACGCGCTGGGCGAGCAGGATTTTCAGCAGGCCGCGAACATGGCGCGCCGCCCGCGCCGCCTGACGCCGCGTGAATGTGCCCGCCTGATGGGCTTTGAAGCGCCGGGCGAAGCGCGCTTCCGCATTCCGGTCTCCGACACACAAGCCTACAAACAGTTTGGTAACTCGGTGGTGGTGCCGGTGTTCGCCGCCGTAGCGAAACTGCTGCTGCCGCTGATTGAGCAGCACGCGCGTCAGCGCCGCTGAAAACGCAGCCGCGCTTCACGCCCCGGTTTTCCGCCCCGCAATTTGCTTTAGTAACGCGCGATGTGCTGTTTTGCCGCACATCGCGCGCACTGTCACCGGACTGTCACGCATCAAACCAATACTGCGTTTTATTTTTTGCGGAGCTGTTTGATGTCTCTCCTGTCTGTAATCTCCCTGCCGCTGCGGCTGCGACCTCGTTTTACCCTGCGTCTGCCCGTCTGGCTCTCCAGCCTGCGCAGCCAGTTCATGCTGTTTATTGTGCTGTTTTGTCTGCTGCAGTTTGCCGGGGTGCTGTTGCTCAACCAGCACGTGAATCAGACGCAACACTCATTGCAGCAGGCCAGCCAGCTGCGCGAACGGCTGGCCCTGCTGGATAAAGCACGCATTGAGTTACTCACCGCCAGCGACAACAGCCATCGTGCCGGCATTTATCTGATGCAGGACCAGCAGAGCGGTTCGGTCGACAGCTGGAAAAGCCTGGCGGCGGCCGCCACTACCTCATTGCAGCAGGCGCAGCAGCTGTTTGCTGCCTATCAGGCGAAAAGCGATAGCCCGCTGGCACAGGGCTTCGTGCTGCTGGCTGGCGGGCTGCAGGAGCAGCTGAAAGGGCTGGCAGCCAATGATATCAACGCATTTTTTATGGTGCCGATGCAGGCTTTCCAGCAGCAGTTCAACGATGCCTGGTTTAACGAAATCGAACAGGCCAATCAGCAGCTCGGCAGCGTCAACCAGCATTCGCTCAGCACGCTCAAGCAGAGCCGCAATCTGGCGCTGGCGATTGCCGCGTTATTAATGGCGCTGCTGCTGCTGGCCGCCGCGCTGCTGATGCGCGGCGTGTTGCTGCCGCTGCGTCACGCCAACGCCCAGCTGGCACAAATCGCGACGGGCGATCTGGTCGCCAGCCCGGCACCGACGCGTCGTCAGTCGCTGGAAACGCGCCAGCTGCTCCTGTCCATCGATACCATGCGTCAGGGTTTGCAGCAGATCGTCAGCGACATCACGACGGTAGCAACCCGGGTGGCGGCCGGCGCTGACGAGATGCAGCAGCATAATCAGCAGGTGATGCAGCAGCATCAGGCGCAAAATGCCAGCTTCCATCATCTGTCGCAGCGGCTGCATCGCGTGTCAGAAGAGGTGGAAAAAGGTGCACACTTCTCGCAACAGGCGACGCACGACGCGCAGTCCGCGGATGCGCTGATGCGTCACTGCGCCCATGAAGTCGACAATATGGAACACCAGATGCAGCAAATCGTCGCGGCCGCCGGCGATATCGCTGGCATCGTCGGCATGCTGGACAGCCTGTCGATGCAGACGCGTCTGCTGTCGCTTAATGCGGCGATAGAATCTGCGCATGCTGGCGCTTACGGGCGCAGTTTTTCGGTCGTCGCCAAAGAGATGGGATTGCTGTCGCAGCAGAGCGGCGCTTCCACGCGGCAGATCGACGGTTTAATCCAGCACACGCAGCAGCACGTGCAGGATGGCTTTGCGAAGGTGCAGGCGCTGGAAGTGCTGTTTGCGCGGATTGGCCAGGCGGTATCGGGCGTAGTCAGCCAGCTGAATGAACTGCAGGATAACAGTACGGCGCAGAGCCATCGCGTGAGCAAAATTGCCCGGGAAGTGGTGGAAATGAGTCTTCAGCTCCAGCAAAACGAAGCCCTGACTGATCAGCAAGTGCAGGCAGCGGCGCAGCTGAGTGAACTTTCAGCGCGACTGACGCAGCGCGCGCAGCAGTTCCGCGTTAGCTAAGGCGCAGAAAGAAAAAACCCGTCAGCGACGGGTTTTCGTATTATTTCTTTGTCTTACTTTTCTTCAGCAGTGCACGCACCTGCTTCAGCTCGGCGGCGCTCAGTTGATCGCCCGCCTCTTCAGTATGCAGGCTGTCGACGGCCGGTGGCTCAACGGCATCTAAACTGGCCTGCAGGCGGTTAACGATCTCCTGGCTCATGGAGATTTGGTTATCAGCGGCTAACTGTTTAATGTGCTCTTTCAGCGCCGGGTCAATTTTAATGGTTAAGTTAACGGTCTCGGTCATCTTCACACTCCCTCTTGATTTACAACAACGTAGCGGAAGCAGATGAAAGTTAACAGACTGTCATAAAAATTTAATATTGTGCCGGTATGGGACTGAAATCGCGTAACACGGACTCATCAATATCGGTCAGATTGCCCTGCAGTTCGGCGCACAGCTTTGCCATATAGCGGACGAGAAAATCGGCGTTGTGTTCCGCCAGCAGACGGCCGGTTTCCGTCTGCATGGTCTGCGGCAGGCTCAGCAGTTTCTTCTGGAAATGATCCAGCGTCCACTTTACGTCATCCAGTTCACGGTCTTTACCCAGCGGATCGTCGCTGTCGAACAACGGCCGTCCCAGCGCACCTGCGGTATAGAAAACGCGCGCAAGGCCAATCGCGCCTAATGATTCGAGACGATCGGCGTCCTGAACGATCTTCGCTTCTAACGTTTTTGGCGTAATGCGGGCGCTGAAACTGTGGGCCTGCACCGCATGCGCCACGCTGTCCAGCAGCGCTGAGGGGAAGTCCGGAAAATCCTGTTGCAGAATGCGGCGCGTCTCTTCCGCCGCGTAAGTCGAAGCCAGATGGCGTTCCGGATGGTTTTTCGGCAGGTTCACCACATCGTGAAAATAGCAGGCGGTCAGCACCACCAGCGGATCGGCATTGGTGTTTTGCATAATGCGGGCCGCGCTCATCCAGACGCGGCGCAGGTGCGCGATATCATGGGCTTTATCATCGTGCAGCCAGTTCAGCTGCAGCCAGCTTTCGTAACGGTGTTGCCAATGGGTCAGTGACATCGTGCTTCTCCTGTTATTGCTATTATTTCGCACCGGGTAGGGCTTGCGCCCATCATAGCGGCCCGGTGATGACACTTTCTTTACACCCTTCCCGGATGTCCAGCGCAAAAAAATGCGATCCCGATCATGTTATAGCGCTGTTAATGCCGCTTGCCCAGCCGCGATACGGTTTTCAGTATTTCCTTAACCTGTTTTAGTTAAGCCACTCTGTTTAATTTCGGTGATGCATTTCCCACTGGGTGAATTTTCAGCATCGCCAAAGGTCCAGTTTAGCCTGTCGCAACCCCAGCATTAAATCGCCCCTTTGCATAGCGACATAATCTGAAAAGATTCCCATTGCGACCGTTATAACGTACTGTATAGGGGAAATTTACGGCTCTCACCTGTACCCGAAGCCTTCGTCAGCACACTGTTTGCTTATGAGCCATTTTTAATACCGGAAGCGGCAGTTATTGCCCGATAATAAGGCGACAAATTATTAAGCAAATTGATTCAAACCCATTATGCTAATGCTCTCATCCGAGGATACGGATGTTTCGTCGAAGTTCTCCGGGTACGTGATACAACATGAGGTACATAATGAAAGAACGGCCGATTCTTTTTTCCGAACAGCGGGTGCGCGCCCTGCTGGTTGGCCAGCAAACTCAGACCCGGCGCATTATGAAAACTCAGGCGTTTGGCCCGGGACAGGATCATCATGAAGGCGTGCACGCGTTTGATGTCAGCGCTAATCATCTGCATGGCTATAAGCTGATGTCGATGGCGGACATTGGCGCCCAGTGCCCGTTTGGCCAGGTCGGCGATCGCCTGTGGGTGCGTGAAACCTGGCGGGGTCCGATTGTGCCTGAGGCGCAGCTGGCGGAATACGAGCGCGATCCTCTGCCGTTCCGCAATCCGGCATTTTGCCAGTATCGCGCCGACAGCCATGAACTTGGACAACAGGAAGAAAATCAGCAGGTCGCCGAGCAGTTTGGCTGGCAGACCGCCATCCATATGCCGCGCTGGGCCAGCCGCATCGATCTGGAAATCACGGCGGTACGCGCGGAGAAAATTCAGGACATCAGCGAAGACGACATCATGGCGGAAGGCGTGCAGACCGATTCGCACTTCCTCAATAATTTCTTCACTATGAACATGAATTCCGAATCGCCGAAAGAAGCTTACCGCAAGGCGTGGCAGAAGCAGTATGGCGCCACCAGCTGGGAGGTGAATCCCTGGGTCTGGGTCATCGCATTCCAGCGTGTGGAGCGTGAAGGCTAAGCGTTTGCCCTCTTCCGCACAGAAGAGGGCGTCATCTTTTGCGCGATTCAGTGAATCACCAGCCCTTGCCCCCTCGCCGGCGGCACAGCGCGCCCCTTTCCCACCTTGCCAGTTTGCAATCCCTGTCACAGACAAATCCGCCGCTAACAGGTTGAATAAGCGGCTTTGATTCCACGCTGGCAATTTATCGTCTGCCGCGTCAGGATATGATTTCCGCCCTGCAGAGTGAGTGACGCAATGATCAAATGGCCGTGGCGTGCACAAAAAGATGCTGCCGTGACTGCCCTGCCCTGGCAACAGGCGCTGGGGCAGCCGATCTTTTCTCTGCTGAACAGCGACGAACAGCAGGCACTGGTGGCGCTGGCGCAACGCTTCCTGCTGCAGAAAAAAATCACCCCGCTGCAGGGTCTGGAACTCAGCGAACTGCGCCTGACTCGCCTGTCGTTGCTGTTTTGCCTGCCGGTATTGAAGCTGGGTCTGGAATGGCTCGACGGCTTCCACGAAGTGCTGATCTACCCGGAGCCGTTCAGCGTTGACGATCGCTGGGAGGACGACAGCGGCCTGGTGCACCACGCGCCGGCCGTGCATGCCGGCCAGAGCTGGACGCAGGGACCGGTGGTGCTGAACGCGCTGGACATCCAGGACTCATACGATCTCTCTGGTTACAACCTGGTGATCCACGAAGTGGCGCACAAGCTCGACGCGCGCGGCAGCGGTTACACCAGCGGCATCCCGGCCATCGCGCTGCGCGATGTGGCCAGCTGGGAGAAAGATTTACTGCAGGCGATGGCCGAGATTGAAGCGGAAGTGGAGCTGGTGGGTGAACAGGCCGCGACCCTCGATCCTTATGCCGCCAGCGATCCGGCGGAATGTTTTGCCGTGCTGTCGGAGTACTTTTTCAGCGCCCCCGACCTGCTCGCCAGCCGTTTTCCGGCCATGTATCGCCACCTTCAGCAGTTTTACCATCAGGATCCGCTGGCGCGGCTGGCGCAGCAGGCACCGGAATCTGCTTAAATCACGATCGCTTTGCCGCTTTGCTAGCCAGTTGAATACAAATGTGTTTTTAGCGGTTGACACCCACAGGGGCTGCCATTAATATTCGCCTCGTTCCAACGATTCCTCTGTAGTTCAGTCGGTAGAACGGCGGACTGTTAATCCGTATGTCACTGGTTCGAGTCCAGTCAGAGGAGCCATATTCAGGTCAGCAGACGTTTCATAACGTCTGCTTTCCGCTTTTCAGTCAGGCAGTTATCCTTTCCCCTACGTTCCACCACGTCCGATAAAGTACGGCATCATCCGCCCTCATTTAATGGTATATTTGCTGGTATATCCGGTTCGATCTGTTTTGTACCATCAGACGGAGGGCTGACCTGTGGCGCTTACTGATATAAAAATAAGAAATACAAAGCCTTCCGTGAAAGCCGTCAAACTTACGGACGGCTTCGGTATGTATCTGCTCATACACCCCAACGGCTCAAAATACTGGCGCATGCAGTACCGTTTTGGCGGTAAGCAAAAAACTCTGGCACTTGGCGTTTATCCTGCCATCTCTTTATCTGATGCAAGGCAACGCCGTGACGAAGCAAAAAAGCTGCTGGCGAAAGGAACCGACCCTGTTGTGAAGAAGCAGGACGACAAACGGGAAAACAGTGGCATTTTTTCGTTTGAATCGGTCGCCAGACAATGGCATGCGGGCAATAAAAAATGGTCAGAAGAATACAAAGGGAAAATTCTGCGCACGCTGGAAACCTACCTTTTTCCGGTAATTGGCAATCACCATATCGCAGAACTGAAAACCCGCGACCTGTTGGTGCCGATAAAAGCGGTTGAGGATAAGGGTTTTAATGAAGTGGCTATGCGTCTTCAACAGCGTACCACCGCCATTATGCGTTACGCCGTTCAACAGGGCATTCTTGATTACAATCCTGCTCAGGAAATGTCAGGTGCGATTACCACAGGTAAACGCGCTCACCGTCCCGCCCTGCCCTTTGAACGATATCACGAGTTTTTAGAAAGCATTGACGGTTATCGTGGACGATTACTTACCCGGCTGGCAGTAAAACTCACCCTGCTTACCTTTATTCGTTCCAGCGAACTCCGTTTTGCACGATGGTCAGAAATTGATTTTAAAAAATCGCTCTGGACGATACCAGGTGAGCGTGCAGCACTTCCGGGAGTAAAAAACTCACATCGTGGAGCCAAAATGAAAACCTCGCACCTGGTTCCACTCAGCAGGCAGGCTATTGCCATTCTGAAAGAAATACAGGAAATCAGTGGCGACCATAACTTCATATTTATCGGCGACCACTATGCTGACAAACCCATGAGTGAAAACACGGTCAACAAGGCACTACGCACTATGGGCTACGACACGCAGAAAGACGTCTGCGGTCACGGTTTTCGGACAATGGCTTGCAGTTCACTTATTGAGTCGGGTAAATGGTCTAAGGATGCCGTTGAACGCCAGATGAGCCATCAGGAACGCAATAATGTCCGCGCTGCTTACATCCATCAGGCCGAACATCTGGATGAGCGCAGGCTTATGCTGCAATGGTGGGCTGATTTTCTGGATGCTAACCGGGAAGGTATGGTCAGGCCGTTTGAGTTTGCTGGCAGAAAATAACCTTAACATTCTCTGAATGGGAAAATTTAACTCCCCTGACTTTAAACCATCAGGGGAGTTAAATCCGGTTCCTGACGCCCTGTTTTATGATAAAAACGTTATATTTCTGAATATCAGGACAGGGTATATAACAACCGCACTATTTGTAAAATATAAAAGGAATGGCGACATATGTTTAATAACACTTTGACTGACCTTGTCAACAGTCGGTTATAATTTAATTTCTACCGCGCCATCCGGCTTGCTCAACCCTTCACAGCGGAAAACAAGGTTTCGACTGTTCAGCGTTTATCAGAAAATAATACTATTTTTCTTTTTCTATTGCCTTTCCCAGCATGGAAGAAAAACGGCTCTGGTAACGCAGATTCAGTCCATTTTCCGTTTCCTTCTTTCCTTGTATTGAATCATCATTTTTTAATTCAGGATCTACTGTTCCGACTTTCTGTTTCTCTCGTTTACTTTTTACTGTTGAAATTTTATTTTTCTGTTCTTTTTTCATATTTTCATTTTCTCTGGCTCTGGCCCCGTTACTTATGAACTTTTTGCGTTGTTCTTCTGTCAGCCCGGCACAAGTAATAAGAAAACCTACTAACATATCCTGATCAACGTCCAGTCCAAGATACTTTGCAACCTCACCACCCAGCACAATTTTCCTGTGCGTTTTCTCTTTGCGACTCAGTGCTTTTTCTTTTGTCGTTAATCTGTTCAGTTCCTGTTGTGCTGATGCCAGTAGCTGACGTAAATCTTTTCTTTCCATAATACTCTCCTGTTTTTTAGTTTATTTTAAGCCCTCACATAGAGAGCTAATTTATCTTTTTTTGTATTTTTGTTTTTTTATTAAATGCTTAAATCCATAAATAACAGATTTATTTTTACTTGCAAATTTTACAAGATTAGAATTCCGGGTTATATTATTAATGTAAGCACTAAGTAAATATCCCTTCTTTGATTTATATCCCTTTACCCCTTAGCTTACGCGCCTCTTCTTTCGGCGCTTAGATCCAGAGAAAAACTTAATCATTGTTTTATTGTTATTCGGCGCAAGCTGAATAAAAAATAAATAAAATGCCCACTTATACATTGCTTCGCAACGTGTGGGCCTGGCGGGGGCCTTAAAGTCAAAACATAAGTTTTTCTTACGAGAAACTAAAAGCAGCAAAGGTCAACACCTTTAAAACAAATTAAAACCAGCAAGGAGTATTTTTGTAGTATGGCAATATTTCATTTATCGTTTAGTATGCTAAAAAGATCCGCAGGAAAATCGTCCTGCTATCTCGCCGCATATAACGCAAGAGAAAGAATAGAAGACGTGAGAACAGGAGACGTGTACGATTATTCATATCGTTCCGACCTGTTCCACCACTGCATTCTTGCGCCAGAACACACACCTTTTAATATTATTGAAAACTCTGCTGTGTTATGGAACCAAATAGAACAAATCGAAAAACGTAAAGATGCCCAGCTCTCACGTTATTTTGATATCGCTATTCCTGTCGAACTGGATAACGATGCTAAAATCGCGTTAGTGAAAAACTACTGTAAACGTAATTTCGTCAGTAAAGGCATGATTGCCGATATCTCTTTTCATGATCTTGAGGGTCATAATCCCCATGCTCACGTTATGCTGACACTACGCGAGATAACCCCACAGGGTTTTGGCAACAAGAACCGCGACTGGAACGAGCATGATTTAATGGATGAGTGGCGTGCGTCATGGTCCAGAATGTCTAACCGTGCACTTGAACGTACTGGTTCTACAAAGCGTATAGATCACCGTTCCCTTTCAGCGCAGCGTGAAGAAGCGATTGTTCTGGCTAAGGCAGCACAGGAAACAGGAAGAGAGGATATCGCAAACGAACACCTGGCTAAGGCCATTGAACTTGATCGCCCTGCTCTTACCAGGATAGACCGTAAATCATGGCATACCAATAGAGCCAAAACCCTACGTGCCGCAGAGCAGGCGCAAGCAGCACAGACCAAACAATCTGCTTACGATTTCAGGCAGTTGTTTAACAGTGATGTGGGTCATCTCATGACCGTCAACCTCAACACTTTCCGTATTGAACGTCTGGAAGCGAAACCAGCACCACAACCCCCGGTACAACGTTCGCCAGAACTCGCTCGTCAGCCTGTACTGGTTGTTCCCGAAAGAAAGCGCCGCTTTAAGCCCGTCGAGGCTAAGCAAAAGGATATGTCCCTTTACTATGGTGTTGCACCAAAAACAGAAAAACCAACGCTATTAAGGCGTAAGCGTAAGATCAATCTACACAAGCTATATGATTTTATTAAAATTTTTATGAGTGTGTTGGTTAAACGCCCTGTTAAGAAAACCGAACCAGAACCTGCTACCACTACCGTAGCCACACCACCTGTTATCGATCCGTTTGATGAGATCATGATTGACCCAGTTACAAAATTGAAGATCACCCGCAGTCAGTGGGAGGCTATGGGGACTACCAGTAAATCAGTAGAGGTTTCCAAACCGTTGGAAGTTAACTACAACCACGAGCCTGAGAAAAAACAAGAGCCAGACAAAACAAGCCGACCAGTTGCCTTTCCACCTTTACCAAAGGAAAAGAAAGTTGCTACAAAATCAAAAGCTTTCACGCTGCCTAAACTTCACTTTGGTTCGAGCAAACGCAAAGATGAATGATTTTCAATCAAAACAATCAATTCTGAGTGATTAATAATCAGTTGATAAGCTCGTAACAACAGGAACTTTAAGGCAAAATAGGTCAATCGTCCGTATCTGGAAAATGACCGTAATGGCTAGAAAACCCAAAGAAATCAAAGCAGACCCGTTAGAGGTCATCCTGTGGAAAGCGGCTGATAAGCTACGTAAAAACATTGATGCCGCCGAGTACAAGCATGTGGTATTGGGCCTGATTTTCCTTAAATACATTTCAGATTCTTTTGAATCGCATTACGAACTGTTGAAAGCAGGCGAAGATGAATTCGCAGGTGCAGACCCAGAAGACAAAGACGAATACACCGCCTATAACGTGTTCTTTGTTCCTGAACTGGCACGATGGAGTTACCTGATATCTAAGGCTAAGCTACCCGAAATCGGTAAGCTGGTTGATGATGCGATGGAGCTTATCGAAGCGGGTAACCCACAGCTAAAAGGTGTGTTGCCGAAAGTCTATGCTCGCCAAAATCTTGATGCCACTGTTCTTGGTGAACTGATAGATCTGATTGGCAACATTGCATTGGGTGATGCCAAAGCGCGTTCTGCTGACGTTTTAGGCCACGTATTCGAATACTTCCTTGGTGAGTTCGCACTGGCCGAAGGTAAACAAGGCGGTCAGTTCTATACACCAAAATCCATTGTAAGCCTGCTGGTTAACATGCTGGAACCTTACAAAGGCCGTGTCTTTGACCCCTGCTGTGGTTCTGGTGGTATGTTCGTTCAGTCAGAAAAATTTGTTGAAGCCCATCAGGGTAATATTGACGATATTTATATTTCCGGTCAGGAATCCAATCAGACAACTTGGCGTCTGGCAAAGATGAACCTTGCTATTCGTGGCATTAACTCAGAACACGTCCGCTGGAACACCGAAGGCTCATTCCTGAACGATGCCCATAAAGATTTAAAATCTGATTTTATTATTGCTAACCCTCCGTTTAACGTATCCGACTGGTCAGGTGAACTGCTACGTAAAGATGCTCGTTGGCAATATGGTGCTCCGCCTGCTGGTAATGCTAACTTTGCCTGGATGCAACACTTCCTTTATCACCTGTCGCCGAAAGGTCAGGCTGGCGTTGTGCTGGCAAAAGGGGCTTTAACCTCTAAAAGTTCGGGTGAAGGTGATATACGTGCCGCACTGGTTAAAGATGCCAATGTTATTGACTGTATCGTTAACTTACCCGCAAAACTGTTCCTGAACACCCAGATTCCGGCCGCGTTATGGTTTATGCGCCGAGATCGTAAAAACAGCAATCAGTATCGAGATCGCAGTAAAGAAATTCTGTTTATTGACGCCCGTAATCTTGGTCATTTGATCAACCGCCGCAGTAAAGTGCTTTCAGACGACGATATAAAAACCATTGCCGATACCTACCATAACTGGCGTAATAAAGGTGGCGACTATGAGGACGTTGCTGGTTTCTGTGCTTCCGTAGACATTGATGAAGTGGCTAAACTCGATTATGTGCTGACACCTGGCCGTTATGTTGGCCTTGCTGACGAAGAAGACGATTTTGACTTTAAAGAACGCTTTACGGCTCTTAAAGCTGAGTTTGAGGCTCAATTGAAAGAGGAAACTCGTCTGAATACAGCTATCGCTGAAAATCTGGCGAAGGTGGTGTTATGAGTGAGTGGATAAAAACTAAACTTGGTGAGATAGTCATTCTTAATTATGGTAAAGCATTAAAGGCACAGGATAGAAATCCTGGCTCTATACCTGTATATAGTTCAGGTGGATTAACTGGTTGGCATGACAAAGCATTAATAAATGAGCACGGAATTATTGTTGGTCGCAAAGGAACTGTTGGGAAAGTGTACTTGACTTACAAACCATTTTGGTGTATTGATACTGCTTATTACATTTTACCTAATCCTTCAAAATATGATTTTGTTTTTTTATTCTATTTATTGAAAACATTAGGGCTTGAGGAACTTAACGAAGATAGCGCTGTTCCTGGACTAAACAGAGATACCGCTTATAGTCAAGAGATCCTATTACCTTCACTACCCGAACAAAAATCAATAGCCGCCGTGCTATCCTCTCTTGATAACAAAATAGACCTGCTTCATCGCCAAAATAAGACGTTGGAATCTGTGGCTGAAACCCTGTTTAGGCAGTGGTTCATTTTAGACGACACGGATACATCAGTCAGTATAGATCAAATAATTGATTTTAATCCAAAGAGAACTTTAACAAAAAGCCAAGACGCCACTTACCTGGATATGGCTGGACTAAGCACTGATATTTTTCGTGCTACTGGATATTACAAACGTCCATTCTCTTCGGGAACCAAATTCACTAAACAAGATACTCTGTTAGCGAGAATTACCCCATGTTTAGAAAATGGTAAAGCTGCCTATATTGATTTTTTAGACGAAAATGAAACCGGATGGGGTTCAACTGAGTTCATAGTTATGCGTCCTAAAAAAGAAATTCATCCTATGATTTCATATATCATGTGCCGAAATCCAGACTTCAAGGAATATGCAGAAAGTTGTATGGAAGGGTCAACTGGCAGACAACGAGTTAACTTGGATTATCTTAAGAAGTTCAATGTTAATCTGCCAACAGAAGCTTCCCTACGCAAAATTAATGAGTTATTAGATTCATTTGAAAGTAAACTTATTAACAACTCAAAACAAATTGATAGCTTAGAAAAAATCCGCGATACCTTACTTCCCAAGCTAATGAGCGGTGAAGTACGGGTTCAGTATGCAGAAGAAGCAATCGCGTCAGTAGCATAAAATAATTAAGCGGGTGCACAACCCGCTCTCTGGTTAAGCGGCAATAAGGACAGTACGCATGGCAAAGATGACCGAATCTGATATTGAAGTAATGGCGATTGAACACTTGCAAGGGCTGGGCTATGAATATGTTTATGGTCCGGACATTGAACCCAGTGGAATCAATCCGTTACGTAGCTATCAGCAGGTTATCCTTGAAGATAAGGTGCGTACTGCGCTACAACGCCTGAATCCTCACCTCAGTGAACAGAAGTGTGAGGAAGCCCTGAAACAGGTGATGCAGATCAGCACACCTGATCTTATGGCAAACAATCTGGCCTTTCATCGCCTGTTGACCGAAGGAATCAATATCGAAGTCAGCAAAGACGGGAATACTCAGGGGGAACTGGCCTGCCTTATCGACTTTAACGATCCCACGAATAATGAATTTCTGGTCATTAATCAGCTCACCATCAAAGAAGACAACCACACCCGACGACCGGATCTTATTTTGTTCATCAACGGTCTGCCATTAGTCGTTATCGAACTTAAAAATGCCGCTGATGAAAATGCTACGGTTGCAGGTGCTTATAACCAGATTAAAACCTATCAGAACCAAATCCCCAGCCTGTTTACCTACAATGCCTTTAATGTGATTTCTGACGGACTGGAAGCCAAAGCGGGGACAGTTTCGGCTGATTTCAGTCGTTATATGACATGGAAAACCGCTAACGGTAAAACGCAAGCTACCAGTACCCAGCCACAACTCGAAGTTTTATTACAAGGGTTGCTTAATCCTGTAACACTGCTGGATATGATCCGCCACTTTATCGTGTTTGAAGCCAGCAAACATGAAGATAATAAAGGGATTATCAGTATCCGCACGGTTAAAAAAATGGCGGCTTATCATCAGTACTACGCGGTCAATGCAGCAGTACTTTCCACTATTCGTGCCTCAGCGGTAAATGCTGACTCCCCCTCCGCCGAAGTGGCACTGCGCCAACAGGGACGTAACAGTAAAGAGCTTGTTAATGCACAAAAAACCGGGGACCGCAAAGCGGGCGTAGTCTGGCATACCCAGGGTTCCGGTAAATCGCTTTCGATGG
>NZ_VOQX01000035.1:0-49302 GCF_016643525.1 Pantoea sp. Morm
AATTTGCCTGGCGGCAACAGCGCGGTGGTCCCACCTGACCCCATGCCGAACTCAGAAGTGAAACGCCGTAGCGCCGATGGTAGTGTGGGGCCTCCCCATGCGAGAGTAGGGAACTGCCAGGCATCAAATTTAGTGTGCTGATATGGCTCAGTTGGTAGAGCGCACCCTTGGTAAGGGTGAGGTCCCCAGTTCGACTCTGGGTATCAGCACCAGTTATGGCATGAGTTCGGTTTAAAAGAATTTGCCTGGCGGCAACAGCGCGGTGGTCCCACCTGACCCCATGCCGAACTCAGAAGTGAAACGCCGTAGCGCCGATGGTAGTGTGGGGTCTCCCCATGCGAGAGTAGGGAACTGCCAGGCATCAAACACGAAAGCCCTGAACATCTGTTCAGGGCTTTTTTGTTTTCCGCGATGACCTTTATCTCAATAAAAACGCTCAATAAAATCCACAGGCATAAAAAAAGCCCCTGCCAGGCTGGCAAGGGCTGAATGATGCGGCTAATCGGGTTCGCTTAGTGGATAACCTGCGACAGAAACGCCCGGGTCCGCTCGGATTTCGGATTCGCAAAGAACTCTTCCGGCGGCGCCATCTCCACGATTTCACCGCGATCCATGAAGATCACCCGATCGGCAACCGTACGCGCAAAGCCCATCTCATGCGTCACACACAGCATCGTCATCCCGTCTTCCGCCAGACCGATCATGGTATCCAGCACCTCTTTAACCATCTCAGGATCGAGCGCGGAGGTGGGCTCATCGAATAACATAATCTTCGGCTTCATACACAGCGAACGGGCGATGGCCACACGCTGCTGCTGCCCGCCAGAGAGCTGCCCGGGAAACTTATGGGCATGCTCAGCAATGCGCACGCGCTGCAGATAGTGCATCGCCAGCTCTTCGGCCTCTTTCTTTGGCATCTTGCGTACCCACATCGGTGCCAGCGTGCAGTTCTGCAGAACGGTCAGATGCGGGAAGAGATTGAAGTGCTGAAATACCATGCCGACTTCAGTGCGCACGCGTTCAATATTGCGCACATCATCATTCAGGTGGATGCCGTCTACGACAATCCGTCCCTGCTGATGCTCTTCCAGATGGTTGATGCAGCGAATGGTGGTAGATTTACCGGAACCCGAAGGGCCGCACAGCACGATACGCTCGCGCGGTTTCACCTGCAGGTTGATATCTTTCAGTACGTGGAATTGCCCGTACCATTTATTCACGTTTTCGAGCGTAATCATCATGGCGTTGGCCGCCGTTGTCATAGTTTGTGTCATGTAAAACCTCAGTGCGATTTACGCCCGGTGTGAAAGCGCTTTTCCAGATACTGGCTATAGCGCGACATGCTAAAACAGAAAATCCAGTAGACCAGTGCAGCGAAAACATAGCCCTCGGTCGACATACCCAGCCACGTAGGGTCGACGGTTGCCTGCTGCACGCTACTGAACAGATCGAACAGGCCGATGATGATCACCAGGCTGGTATCTTTAAACAGCGCGATGATGGTATTCACCAGACCAGGAATGGTCAGCTTGAGCGCCTGCGGTAAAATCACCAGCGCCTGGGTTTTCCAGTAGCTAAGCGCCAGCGACTCGGCTGCTTCGTACTGGCCTTTCGGCAATGCCTGCAGCCCGCCGCGCACCACTTCCGCGACATACGCCGACTGGAACAGGATCACGCCAACCAGTGCTCGCACCAGTTTATCGATGGTGGTGCCCTCCGCCATAAACAGCGGCAGCATCACTGAAGACATGAACAGCACGGTGATCAGCGGTACGCCACGCCAGAACTCAATGAAAATCACCGACAGGGTGCGCACCACCGGCATTTTTGAGCGCCGGCCCAGCGCCAGCAGAATGCCGAGCGGCAGCGCCCCGGCAATGCCAACAGATGCGATAATCAGCGTCAGCGTCAGGCCGCCCCACTGGCGCGTTTCCACGCGATCCAGCCCGAAATAGCCGCCATACAGCAGCAGCCAGACGACGACCGGATAGATCACCGCCCAGCAGGCGATATAGCGGCCGCGGCGCGGCATGGATTTGATAAACATCGGCACAATCGACAGCAGGCCAATCACCAGCGCCAGATTGATGCGCCAGCGCAGCTCATGCGGATAGAGCCCGTACATGAACTGGCCAAAGCGTGCGTGGATAAAGACCCAGCAGGCGCCCGCTTTCGTACAGTCCGCACGGGTTTCGCCAATCCAGTTAGCCTGGAAGATCAACCAGTTCAGCGCCGGCGGGATAACGCTCCAGATAATCCACAGGCTGAGTAACGTGAGCAGCGTATTCAGCCAGCTGGAGAACAGGTTTTTACGCGCCCAGAGCCAGGCTTTACCCATTGGATTGCCCGACACCGGCGGCGTTTCGTGTGTGGTTACAGACATAATGGTTCCGTTCTCTTAACGCTCAACCAGCGCAATTTTGCGGTTATAGAGGTTCATCAGCAGCGAAATGAGCAGACTGATAATCAGATAAACCGCCATGGTGATGGCAATGGTTTCAATTGCCTGGCCAGTCTGATTCAGTACGGTGCCGGCAAACAGCGACACCATATCCGGATAGCCGATCGCGGCCGCCAGCGAGGAGTTTTTTACGATGTTAAGGTACTGGCTGGTGAGCGGCGGGATAATCACGCGCATCGCCTGCGGAATGATCACCTGACGCAGCGTAACCGGGTTGGGCAGCCCGAGCGAACGTGCCGCTTCGCTCTGACCATGTGGTACTGACTGAATCCCGGCGCGAATCACCTCAGCAATAAAGGAAGAGGTGTAGATCGACAGTGCCAGCGTCAGCGCTGCCAGTTCCGGAATCATGGCAAAGCCGCCGCGGAAGTTGAAGCCGCGCAGCTCGGGCACATCCCAGTGCGTGGCGGCACCAAACAGCGTATGGGCGATCAGCGGCAGCAGCACAATTAAACCGGCCGCAGCGGGCCAGGTGCGGCGCAGCTGACCGGTTTTCAGCTGATGCTTGCGGTTGAAGCGGAACAGCGCGGCGCTGGCGGCGATGGCAATCGCCAGCGCGATCAGGAATGGCCAGGTGCCGGGTGCATACTCCGGCCACGGTATATACAAACCGCGGTTGCTGACAAAAGCCAGATCGAACGCGTTCAGCGCCTGACGCGGGCCCGGCAGATTGCGCAGCACGGCAAAGTACCAGAAGAAGATTTGCAGCAGCGGCGGGATATTACGGAACGTCTCGATATAAATGGTCGACAGCTTGCGCAGCAGCCAGTTATCCGACAGGCGCGCCAGACCGATGGCGAAGCCGAGGATGGAGGCGAAGACTATACAGAGCGCGGAGACCAGCAGGGTGTTGGTTAACCCGACCATAAACACGCGCGCGTAGGTATCGCCTTCGCTGTAATCGATCAGATGCTGGACGATGCCGAAACCGGCGTTGCGCTCAAGAAAGCCAAAGCCGGAGGTGATACCGCGATTGGCAAGGTTGATCACCGTGTTGTGGATCAGATAACCCACCACAGCAAACACCGCCACAATCGCGACAATCTGGTAAAGCCAGGCGCGAACCGTAGGATTACCGAACGAAAAATCCCTTTTCACGGTTGGGCGTTGCGACATGTTAAAACCTCAGTGAAGAATACGCGTGGGCACCGCAGGATGCGGTGCCCGACTGGCAGGAGACAATTAACGCACTGGTGGAGCGTACTGGATGCCGCCCTGGTTCCAGAGCGCATTCTGGCCACGTGCAATTTTCAGCGCGCTGTCTTTACCAACGTTACGATCGAACACTTCCTGATAGTTGCCAACCTGCTTGATGATGTTGTACGCCCATTTGTTGTCGAGCTTCAGGTCTTTACCGAAATCACCTTCAGCGCCCAGCAGGTGTGCCATATCTGGCGTGGTAGGTTTCGCCGCCATCTCATCGACGTTCTTCGAGCTGATGCCCATCTCTTCGGCATTCAGCATGGCGAACAGCGACCATTTCACGATGGTGAACCAGTCATCATCACCGCGACGCACGACCGGGCCCAGCGGCTCTTTTGAAATCACTTCTGGCAGTACGATGAAGTCATCCGGTTTGCCCAGTTTGATGCGCAGTGCGTACAGCTGTGACTGGTCAGAAGAGAGGGTATCGCAGCGGCCGCTGTCGAGCGCTTTAGCGGATTCATCAGAGCGGTCGAAGGTGACCGGCGTGTACTGCATTTTGTTGGCTTTAAAGTAGTCCGCCACGTTCAGCTCGGTGTCGGTACCGGCCTGGATACACACGGTGGCGCCATCCAGCTCTTTAGCGCTTTTCAGACCTGCTTTCTTGTGGGTCAGGAAGCCGATGCCGTCATAGTAGTTCACGCCAGCGAACAGGAAGCCCATACCGCCGTCGCGTGATGAAGTCCAGGTGGTGTTACGTGACAGAATATCGACTTCGCCTGACTGCAGCGCGGTGAAGCGCTCTTTCGCCGTCAGCGGGGTGTATTTTACTTTGCTGGCATCGCCGAAGACCGCAGCGGCGGCAGCGCGGCACACGTCAACATCGATACCGGTGAATTTACCGCTGGCGTCAGCGTAGGAGAACCCTGGCAGACCATCGCTGATACCGCACTGTATAAACCCTTTTTTCTTAATGGCGTCCAGCGTGGTGCCTGCGTGCGCCTGCTGGGTCACGGCGAACAGCGAGGCGGCAGCAATCAGGGTGGAAAGCATCATCTTTTTCATAAAGCATCCTGTGTGGCGAGATCGTGTGTTGTTATGTTTGCGCGCACTTTACTGTGCGCTTATTTCTTTCTGTGGCGTTTAGCCATTCACGACACTGCAAAGCTGATGCCAGGTTTGCAGAATCCTGAATTCACTGGAAAGATCTTTTAATAAACGGACGTATCCGGAAAGTTGTCGCTACTATCGCGCACCAAAAGGCAGCATGACGAGTCGCCACGATCACAAATAGTGCAAAAAGTTTCACTATATGGAAGCAGTGTGAGCTGACGCTCATGAACAGGTGTACGGCAAAGTGGAATTACCGCTGAAGCGGTTCAGGATCACAAACAAAGCGGGTTGAGGGGCGATCAGAAGGATTTTTTCTGCGCAAAAACAGGGCAGGGCGGCGGCCCTGAGAGAGATGAGCTATCACGCTGGCGATTGCAACTATCGTTACCATTTTGACGATAATCGTTTCACGCGGTGTTAACGTACAAACAGCAGCAACAAAAACGCCAGCCCAAAGGCTGGCGTTATCGCAGCAAGGAACCAGAACGCTTAGTTCATGCCGTATTTTTTCAGCTTTTTACGCAGCGTACCGCGGTTGATGCCCATCATCAGGGCAGCGCGGGTCTGGTTGCCACGGGTATACTGCATCACCATGTCCAACAGAGGCTGCTCGACTTCAGCCAGTACCAGCTCATACAGGTCACTTACATCCTGACCGTTCAGTTGAGCAAAATAGTTCTTCAGTGCCTGTTTAACCGAATCACGCAGAGGCTTTTGCGTCACCTGATCCTGTGAGTTAACGGTAGAAACGGTCAGTACGTCAGAATTTACGCGTTGTTCGAACATAGTTCTTTCAGCTCTTTATTTCGTTTACGCAAGATTTTCGAAGTATGCCTCCAACGCCTCCAGCTGTTCGCTGGCATCCTCTATGGCGTTGAATGTGCGCCGAAACTGGTCGTCAGGGGCACTTTCCTGCAAATACCAGGAAACGTGTTTTCGGGCAATACGGTATCCCTTGCGCTGACCGTAAAAGTCGTGCAGCTCCCGTATGTGTCCAATCAGCATATGCTTCACTTCAGCCAGCGGCTTCGGTGCCAGCAGCTCCCCTGTGTCCAGATAATGCTGGATTTCCCGGAAGATCCACGGTCTTCCCTGAGCAGCGCGTCCCACCATCAGAGCATCGGCTCCGGTGTAGTCGAGCACTGCCCTGGCTTTGTGCGGGTCAGTAATGTCACCATTCGCGATAATCGGAATAGCGACGCTCTGCTTAACTGTCCGAATGCTGTCGTATTCAGCTTGCCCTTCAAACAAACAGGCGCGCGTGCGGCCATGAATGGTCAGGGCCTGAATACCACAGCGTTCAGCCAATTGGGCAATCTCTACACAATTACGATTTTCTTTGTCCCAGCCGGTGCGAATCTTCAGCGTAACTGGTACATCGACTGCGTTCACCACCGCACGGAGGATTGACTCCACCAGTTGCGGATGCTGCAGCAGCGCTGAACCTGCCATCTTACGATTCACTTTTTTAGCCGGGCAGCCCATGTTGATGTCGATAACCTGTGCACCGGACGCAACATTAATGCGCGCGGCGGCGGCCATCTCATCGGGATCGCAACCCGCAATTTGCACGGCGCGAATACCGGGCTCGTCACTATGCACCATACGCAAACGCGATTTGTCACTGGCCCAGACTTCCGGGTTCGATGACAGCATCTCGGAGACAGTCATACCGGCGCCGTTGTCATAACACAGGGTGCGAAATGGCTTGTCGGATACTCCGGCCATAGGCGCAGCGATGAGTCGATTACGTAGCTGGTGATGTCCAATGCGCATGAAAAAGAAGTGACCCTAACTGTTCGCAAGGCGGCGTATATTACGCATTTTTTCCGGAAGATGAAAGGCCAAACTTTGAACAATTCGCCGTTTAAGATCAGGGAAATGGGGCCTGGCAGCGGGGTATTGAACATTACTTGTTTAAATTCAGTGTATTACAAAAATACGCTGAAATTGTGAGCAAAAGTTTTTCCAAAAATATGCGCTGAATCACAACATAAAAACCGCCACTTCCGCGAATCGGCAAGAGAAATGGCGGTGATTTGATTGAAAAGTGAACGCTTTATTTACGTTTGGTGAGTATTTCGTTACTCAACCACCAGCCGGCCATTGAGCGGCTGCACCGGGCGGCTGTTACCGTGTTCACCCAGCACCGCGCTAAAGGCCTGCAGCTGCTGTGCGGAAGCCGTTACCGGTTGCTTCATCACCAGCCAGCGCACGCCTTCACTGCACGGTGGCGTGGTGAGTGAACCGCTGAAGCGGTAGTAACGGCGATCGGCGGGTAGCAGTGGCGTAATATCGACATCCTGCTGCAGCGTAGCCGGCTGATTGACCTGCGCCGGCAGCGTATCCAGCAGCGTCGTCAGTACCGGATTTGCCGCACCGGCTTCGAACATCACCCCGATGACCGCCAGCTGCTGCTGCTCGTCACTGAATACAAAGTGGCCCTCAAGCGGATAGCGTTTGCCGTCGATCAGGTTTTCGCTCGGGGTATGGAAGTGGAACTGCTTCAGCGTGAAGGTCTCGCCGTCCAGCGTCAGCGTATCGCCCTGCTGCAGGTTGATCTGCACGGTGTGGCCGTTGTTAACAATCGCGGCCTGGCGCGCCTGCAGTTCCAGCGTCAGCGCCGGCAGACTGGCATGCAGCGCCTGGCGAATATCAATCGGCGACTGATTCACGCCCTGCTTGCAGACGTGAAAATCAGGGGACAGGTCGCCCCACTGCTGTGGCTGAGCATAATCCCAGGCGGCAGCCTGAACGTGAGCAAAAGGCGCTGCTGCCAGCAGCAGAGCGATCAGTGTGTGTTTGCTTTTCATCATCATTTATTCACTAAGCGATATATCAATGTTATGTGCCGCGCACGGCACGGTTAACAGGGATAGCGCTATCGCCTGGTGCAGCAGTCTACTGATTTCAATGTAAAGAAACGGCAGGAAAACGGGGCTGGCGGGGATTTGAGACAGGTCTCAGGCGGGGGAAATCGGGCCAGCAGTTGCTGGCCCATTCGTCGGTTAGCGGCGCACGCCAGTGATGCGGCACCACTCCTCTTTTTCCGCCACGGCGTCCAGCGCAAAGCGCTCCGCATAGGCTTCACACACGCTTTCCGCCTGGCTGGCCAGCACGCCGGACAGGCCGAGATGGCCGCCGGCTTTCGGCAGCACGCTAATCAGCGGCGCCAGTTCACGCAGCGGACCGGCGAGGATATTGGCGACCACCACATCCGCCTGCAGGTTTTCCGGCTGCTGGTGCGGCAGATACAGCGACAGGCGGTCGGCCACGCCGTTGCGCTCCGCGTTATCGCGGCTGGCCTGGATCGCCTGCGGATCGATATCAATGCCGATCGCCCGGTCTGCACCGAGTTTCAGCGCGGCGATGGCCAGAATGCCGGAGCCACAGCCGAAATCGATCACCGTTTTGCCCTGCAGATCGAGACCATCCAGCCAGCTCAGGCACAGCGACGTGGTGGGATGGGTGCCGGTACCAAAGGCCAGACCGGGATCAAGCATCACGTTAACCGCATCCGGATCCGGCACGTCGCGCCAGCTTGGGCAGATCCACAGGCGTTCACCGAAGCGCATCGGATGGAAGTTATCCATCCATTCGCGCTCCCAGTCTTTATCCTCGATCTGTTCGATCTTATGGCGGAAACCCGATCCCAGCAGCGGATGCTGGCTCAGTTCAGCCACTACGTCGTCCATGGCGGTTTCCGCGTCGAACAGGCCAGTCACATCGGTATCGCCCCACAGGCGGGTTTCACCGGGCAGCGGCTCATACACCGGGTTGTCGTGCGTGTCCTGAAAGGTGACCGACACCGCACCGACATCCATCAGCGCGTCGCTGAGGGTTTCGGCGTGCTCGCCGGTGCTGTTAATTTTGATTTGAATCCATGGCATAGCGTTTCTCTTTTATTCCAGGGCAGCATCGCGAGCGTCAGGCGCGCTGCCGAACAGATTACCCACCAGGCAGGCCAGCAGGCTTAATGTCAACGATGGCACGATAGGGTGAAAGCCCCACAGTTCGATTTTCAGGCTGGCAAGCAGCGTATAGCAACCGGCGCCCACCAGCATGCCACTGATGGCGCCCGCCGCATTGGCGCGCTCCCAGTACAGTCCCAGCACCAGCGGCCACAGAAAGACCGCTTCAAGGCCACCGAACGCCAGCAGGTTGAGCCAGATAATCATATCTGGCGGATTCCAGGCCGCCAGCAGCAGCAGCAGGCCCAGCACAAAGGTGATGGTGCCGGAGAGCAGCCGCAAACGCGCCTCGTTCTCGCTGTGCTGCGGCGCAATGCGCAGGTAAAGATCTTTGATCAGCGTAGCGGACGATTGCAGCAGCTGCGCGTTAATCGTCGACATGATCGCCGCCATTGGCGCCGCGAGGAACACGCCAGCCGCCATCGGTGGCAGCACGGTGATCATCAGCGTCGGGATCACGCGATCCGGAATCGCCAGATCAGGCAGTACCGCGCGGCCGAGTGCGCCGGCCAGATGCATGCCGAGCATCAGTATCACTACCACGATAGTGCCAAGGATAATTCCACGGTGCAGCGCTTTGCTGTCTTTGTAGGAAATACAGCGCACGGCAGTATGCGGCAGCCCAATCACGCCAAAGCACACCAGCACGGCAAACGAGCTGAGGAAGGTCGGATTGATGACGTTGCCGACGCCTTCCGGTGATACCAGCTGCGGATCGATGCTGCGCAGTTTGGTGACCGCCGTTTCCAGTCCACCTGCCTGATGGATGACGGCAAACAGTAGCAGGAAGGTGCCAATCAGCATCACCAGCCCTTGCATGGCATCGTTGAGCACGCTGGCGCGAAAGCCGCCAAACGCGGTATACAGCGCGATGGTGCCGCCAAAAATCAGCAGCCCGGTGTCATAAGGAATACCGGCGGCCGTCTCCAGCAGGCGCGCGCCGCCGATGAACTGTACCGTCATGGCACCAATAAACGCCACCAGCAGGCTGATACTGGCCAGCCAGATAAGCAGCGGGCTGCGGTAGCGGCCATACAGCATGTCGTTGAGCGTCACGGCGTTGTAGCGTCGCGCCAGAATCGCGAATTTTTTTCCCAGCACGCCGAGCGACAGCCAGACTGCCGGCACCTGAATCATCGCCAGCAGCACCCAGCCCAGGCCGTATTTATACGCCGCACCGGGTCCGCCAATGAAGGAACTGGCGCTGATGTAGGTGGTGGTGATGGTCATCGCCAGCACAAAACCGCCCATCGAGCGACTGCCGAGAAAATACTCACTCAGAAAGTTGCCGTGGCGCTGTTTGCGCATGGCAAACACCGACAGCCCGGCGATCACCACCAGATAGGCCAGCAGTGGCAGAATGATTTCAGTTTCCATCGTGGTCCTCCAGAGACATATCGCGGAACACCACGCGCACCATCAGCCAGCACAGGCCGATGAACAGCAGCGGGGCGAACACGCAGGAGAACTCAAACCAGCGCGGTAAGCCGGTAATACCGCTTTGTGTGCCGCCGAGCCACGCGGACACGCCCCAGACAGCGAGGTACGCCAGCGTCAGGTACAGCGACCAGCGCGCCTCTTTGTTAGCTTGCAAAAAACGCCCATCCATCATGCAACCTCAAAGGCAACAAAAATGAAAAAGGCCGGTTTAACCGGCCTCTGCATTGCTCTGCGCTGCGCTTACTTCTCGTGCAGGCCGAGTTTTTTCTCCAGATAGTGGATGTTAGTACCACCCTGCTGGAAGTTTTCGTCGGTCATGATGCGCATCTGCAGATCGACGTTAGTCTTGATGCCGTCGATGATCAGTTCCGCCAGCGCATTTTTCATGCGCGCGATAGCCACGTCACGGTTTTCGCCGTAGGTGATCAGCTTACCAATCATTGAGTCGTAATACGGCGGCACGCTGTAGCCGGCATAGATGTGCGATTCCCAGCGCACGCCAAAACCGCCTGGTGCGTGGAAACGGGTGATCTTGCCCGGGCTCGGCAGGAAGGTGTTTGGGTCTTCGGCGTTGATACGGCACTCGACCGCATGACCGCGCACCACCACATCTTCCTGTTTGATTGACAGCGGCTGACCGGCAGCAATACGCAGCTGCTCTTTGATCAGGTCGACACCAGTGATCATCTCGGTGACCGGATGTTCCACCTGAATACGGGTGTTCATCTCGATGAAGTAGAACTCACCGTTTTCATACAGGAACTCGAAGGTACCGGCACCACGATAGCCGATCTCCACGCAGGCGTTAGAGCAGCGCTCGCCGATGTAACGACGCAGTTCCGGCGTGATGCCCGGTGCTGGTGCTTCTTCGACCACTTTCTGGTGGCGACGCTGCATGGAGCAGTCACGTTCGGCCAGATAGATGGCGTTGCCCTGACCATCAGCCAGAACCTGAATCTCGATGTGGCGTGGATTCTCGAGGAATTTCTCCATGTACACCATGTCGTTGTTGAAAGCCGCTTTGGCTTCCGCTTTCGTCATGTTGATGGACTGCTCAAGATCCTTGTCGCTGCGCACAACGCGCATACCGCGACCGCCGCCGCCGCCAGAGGCTTTGATGATCACCGGATAGCCGATGCGCTTAGCGATGGCACGGTTTTTCTCCATGTCGTCGGTCAGCGAACCGTCAGAGCCTGGTACGGTTGGTACGCCGGCTTTTTTCATCGCGTTGATCGCTGACACTTTGTCGCCCATCAGGCGAATGGTGTCGGCTTTCGGACCGATGAAGATAAAACCAGAGCGCTCAACCTGCTCGGCGAAATCGGCGTTCTCAGAGAGGAAGCCGTAGCCCGGGTGGATCGCAACCGCGCCGGTGATTTCGGCGGCGGAGATCAGCGCCGGGATATTAAGATAACTTTTGACCGACTGCGCCGGGCCGATGCAGACGGTTTCGTCCGCCAGCAGCACGTGCTTCAGATCGCGGTCTGCCGTGGAGTGAACCGCCACAGTCTTGATGCCCAGTTCTTTACAGGCACGCAGAATGCGCAGCGCAATCTCACCACGGTTAGCAATGACAATTTTATCCAGCATGCTTCGCCTCGTTATTCGATGACGACCAGCGGCTCGTCGAATTCAACCGGCTGGCCGCTTTCCACCAGGATCGCCTTCACAACGCCGGATTTATCGGCTTCGATCTGGTTCATCATTTTCATCGCTTCAACGATGCACAGGGTGTCGCCAGCGTTCACTTTCTGACCCACTTCCACAAACGCTTTGGCGTCCGGGCTTGGGGTGCGATAGAAGGTACCGACCATCGGCGAACGCACGATGTGGCCGCTGACTTCAGGTTTAGCCGCTTCTGCAGCGACAGGCGCAGTAGCAGGTGCAACCGCAGCAGCCAGCGCAGGCTGTGGAGCCGGAACAGCATAAGCCTGCTGCATCATAGGGTAACCGACATTGGCAGGTGAACGGCTGATGCGAACCGACTCTTCGCCTTCAGAGATTTCCAGCTCAGCGATGCCGGACTCTTCAACCAGTTCGATCAGTTTCTTAATTTTACGAATATCCATGAGTGTGGTTCCGTACTCTGTTTAATTGGAATGTGACAGGCGTTTTACGGCCGTTTGTAAAGCCCACGAGTAGCCGTCGGCGCCCAGTCCACAGATGACGCCGGCAGATACATCGGAAAGATAGGAGTGATGTCGGAACGGTTCGCGTGCATGCACATTAGAGAGATGCACCTCAATAAAAGGAATGCTAACCGCCAACAGCGCATCGCGCAGGGCAACGCTGGTGTGCGTAAACGCAGCCGGGTTAATGATGATGTAATCGACGTTGCTGCGGGCTTCGTGAATACGATCAATCAGCTGGTATTCCGCATTCGATTGCAGATGACTCAATTTCACATTGTGCTGGTCGGCCTGTTGCGTCAGATCGCTGACAATCTGCGCCAGCGTGGTGTGACCATACTTGTCAGGCTCGCGCGTTCCCAACAGGTTCAGGTTGGGTCCGTTTAACAGCAGTATGTGAAATTTATGCGCCATCTTGCGGCTATCTCCTGCAATCAGTGAGGCATCGCGTAAAATACCGCGACATCCTTCATTTGTCACTCTTCAGAGTGAAAAAGAAGACTTCGCTTGCAATAAAGCCGGGCATTATATCCGTTTCGAGGCAATTCGCAGCAAAATACTGGTCTTATCTGCGAAGTTGATCCGGCGAGGCCCGAAGGCCACACCTTTTAACAGATCTCGCAGCAGGAAAACAACCTTGCGGGAATTATCGGCGCAGAAGTTTACGCAACTTATTGTAACGCCAGCCTAACAGCGCCAGCGCCAGTAGCGCATAAATCCACGGCTGCGGTGACAGCACTTTCACTGACCAAAGATAGTGGACAGGCGCGAGGATCGCGACCAGATAGATGCCGTTGTGTAGCGTTTGCCAGCGGCGTCCCAGTTTGCGTTGGGCGCGCTGAAAAGAGGTGATGGCGAGAGCAAACAGAATAATCCAGCTGATCATGCCCAGTAACAAATAGGGGCGCGAGACAATCTCACTGCCGAGTAATCGCAGATGATCGTAACCCAGTTCCAGCAGATAGTAGCTGGTGAGATGCAGACAGGCCCAGGCAAAGCACCACAGGCCGAGCAGCCGGCGGGTACGAATCAACAGCGGCTGCTTCAGATAACGCGTCAGCGGGCTCACCAGCAGCGTCGCCAGCAGCAGCTTCAGCGCCATGCGGCCGGTAAAATGCTGGATATCTTTCGCCGGATCGGCGCTCAGCCAGCCCTGATTTGCCGCCAGAAACAGGTACACCAGCGGCACAAACGCCGCCAGATGCAGCACCACTTTCAGCAGCGTAACGTGGCGTAATGTCAGGCGCACTCAGTAGTTCTCCCGTAAATCGAGACCGCGATACAGCGAGGCCACCTCTTTAGCATAACCGTTGAACAGCAGCGTCGGCTGGCGTTCCACCTTGAGAATGCCGCCCGCACCGATAAAGCGCTCAGTGGCCTGCGACCAGCGCGGGTGGTTGACGTGCGGATTCACGTTAGCGTAGAAGCCATACTCGTTGGCGGCAATCTGGCTCCAGGTGGTGGGCGGACGATCGTGCGTCAGGGTAATTTTGACGATCGACTTAATCCCTTTGAAGCCATATTTCCACGGCACCGTCAGGCGAATCGGCGCGCCGTTTTGCGGCGGCAGCGCTTTGCCGTAAACGCCGGTGCTGAGCAGCGTCAGCGGATGCATCGCTTCGTCCAGCCGCAAGCCTTCAACATAGGGATAATCCAGCCCACCGCCGATAAAGCGGTCCTTTTGTCCCGGCATCTGATCGGGCGCGTATAGCGTCTGGAAGGCGACATAGCGGGCATTGCTGGTGGGTTCAGCCAGCTTCAGCAGCTTGTTGAGTTCAAAGCCTACCCAGGGAATCACCATCGACCAGGCTTCAACGCAGCGCATGCGATAGATACGCTGCTCCATGGCGAAACGCTTGAAGATGTCGTCCATATCCAGCGTCATCGGCTTCGCCACTTCACCCTCAATGCGCAATTGCCACGGGTCGGTTTTCAGCGTGCCGGCATTGGCGGCGGGATCGGCTTTGTCGAGACCAAATTCGTAGAAGTTGTTGTAGCCTGCGACTTTATCAAACGGCGTCAGCGGCAGGTCCGCCTGCCACTGGGCCGGTTTACTGAACTGCAGATCGCGTCCGGCAGGCGCCGGCGGCCTGTCATTGCCCTTAAACCAGCTCAGCACATCGGCCTGTGCGCCGCCGGGCAGGCTGGCCGCGGCAGCGCCAAGCCCCAGCGCTTTCAGCACCTGGCGGCGGCGCAGATTAAAAATGCTTTCCGGCGTAACATCGGCTTCGGTAAGGATGTGCGTGCGCTTCATGGCGTTCTCCGGCAAATCGATTAACTGCAGCTAGCATGATCAAACGCTGCCCGGCGCGCCACTTTCGCTGGCAAAATGTGAAATTTCCTGGCCGGTGCGTTCTGTTGAGAATAGGACGAAAAAGCCGCCCCGGAAGGCAGCGCTTCACACTTTGACGTTATACTCGCGCCGCAGGGTGGCGAAACCCGGCGCCGGGCGGGCGCTGATTTGGATCGGTAATTGTGATAATTTGCTCAGGTTTGCACCAGCGCGGCTGGCGCGAACAGTTGGCTGGCGTTCATAAACCGCAGTGATACAGGCACAGGGATGCGATTAACAACTAAGTTTTCTGCGTTTATTACCTTATTAAGCTTACTGGCGATGTTACTGATGCTGGTAGGCTGCGCTTTTAGTTTTATCTGGCTGTCGCAGCAGCGCGTAGAGAACCGTGTGCAGACACTGGCGACGGAAGTCGATAAAGCGCTGGCAAACCAGTCACCGCAGGAACTGACGCAGTGGCTGACGCGCCTGATGCCCGTCATCAATGCCGAACAGCTGGAACTGCATCACGATGATACCGTGCTGTTCCGCCTCGCGCGCCATGAAAATCCGATGCTGGAAGACGAGCCCAATCGTTTCATTCAACTGGATGTGCCGCTGGTGCACGCGCCGGGCATGGCGCTGCGCGTGGTGGTGCTCGATCCCGCCAAAACCTGGTTCCGCTCGTTCACCGGTGCCTACACGCTGATTATCCTGCTGACGGTGGTGGCGATCATGTCGGCACTGCTGGTGATGACGCACCGCTGGCTTAACCGCCGCTGGCAGCATATGGAGCGGCTGGAGGCGCGCGCGGAGCGCATTCTGGCTGGCGAGCGCACGCCGCGCAGCGATACCATCGCCGAATGGCCGCCGAAAGCCAGCCGCGCTATCGATCTGCTGCTGGGGGATTTACAGGAAGCCGGCGAGCAGCGTCTGCGTATCGACACCTTAATCCGCACCTTTGCCGCGCAGGATTCGCGCACCGGCCTGAATAATCGCCTGTTTTTCGATAACCAGCTGGCCACGTTGCTGGAAGACCAGGAAGACGTTGGCACGCACGGTGTGGTGATGATGGTGCGGCTGCCGGACCTCGACACCCTGCATGAAACCCTCGGACCGACGCTGGTCGATGAATACCTGTTCGACCTGGTGAACATGCTCTCCACCTTCGTGCTGCGCTATCCGGGTGCGCTGCTGGCGCGCTATTTCCGCAGCGACTTTGCCGTACTGCTGCCGCACCGCACTTTGAAAGAGGCCAACAGCATTGCCGACCAGCTGATCAACGCGGTGGATTCACTGCCGCCGATGCGCATGGTGGATCGTGATGACCTAATCCACATTGGCATCAGCGCCTGGCGCAGCGGCGAGTCGGTGTCGCAGGTGATGGAGAATGTCGAACTGGCCACGCGCCGGGCGGCGCTGCAGGGCGGTAACAACTGGTCGGTGGGCGAGGGCAATACGCTGGAGATGGGGCGCGGCAGCGTGCGCTGGCGCACCCTGCTGGAAAACACCGTGAACCGCGGCGGCCCGCGTCTGTACCAGAAACCGGCGGTGCTGCTGGACGGCAAAGTGCATCACCGTGAAATGCTGGCGCGCGTGTTCGACGGCGATAAAGAGGTGGTGTCGGCAGAGTTCATGCCGCTGGTGCTGCAGCTTGGCATGGCCGACAGCTGGGATCGTCAGCTGGTCATGCGTATTGCGGCGCTATCGGAGGTCTGGCCGGATGAAACGCTGGCGCTGCCAGTGAATATCGATTCGCTGCTGCAACGGCCGTTCCAGCGCTGGCTGCAAAAATTGCTGCTGCAGTGCAGTAAATCGCAAAGAAAACGATTTTTATTTGAACTTGCTGAGGCGGATGTTTGTCAACACATCAATCGTTTAGTGCCGGTTTTCCGTATGCTAACCGCGTTTGGCTGTCGGATTGCGGTAGATCAGGCCGGATTAACGGTGGTGAGTAGCGCTTACATCAAGCAGTTCCCGATTGAGCTGATCAAGCTCGACCCGGGTCTGATTCGCAACATTGAGCGCCGTACAGAAAATCAGCTGTTCGTGCAAAGTTTGCTGGAAGTGTGTAAATCCACGCCCACCAAAGTCTTTGCCGCCGGTGTACGCACGCGCGCGGAGTGGCAAACGCTGGCCGGGCTGGGCGTCGCGGGCGGCCAGGGCGACTTTTTTGCTCCTTCGCTGCCGGTGAACAGTAACGTGAAGAAACACTCGCAACGTTACCGGATTTAGCGCGTCAGCCACAGATACGGCAGCAGGCGGCTGTTTTTCGCCTTTATGCCGTGCGCAGCCGGCGCGATCGGCGGCGGGAAATGTTAGATTTTATGTCGGAATTCACCCGCGACCGGCGGGTGAATTTGCGTTTAGAGCGGCAGCTTAGCGCCGTTTAACGCCGGTGTCGGACGGCAGCACCGCCGCGAAAAATTATTCAGCCTGGTTTTTCACCGAAGCAGAACGTTTTTGCGCCTTGTAGCGGCTTCGCGTGGTTGGTAAAGTAGGCGGATTTTATTTTCCGCCCCCAGCTTGCAGGATTATCCCTTAGTATGTTTAAAAAATTTCGTGGCATGTTTTCCAATGACTTGTCCATTGACCTGGGTACCGCGAATACCCTGATTTACGTAAAAGGACAAGGCATCGTGCTGAACGAGCCTTCTGTGGTTGCCATTCGTCAGGATCGCGCCGGCTCCCCAAAGAGCGTAGCGGCTGTTGGTCATGATGCAAAGCAGATGCTTGGCCGTACGCCGGGTAACATCGCAGCTATCCGTCCGATGAAAGATGGCGTTATCGCCGACTTCTTCGTGACTGAAAAAATGCTCCAGCACTTCATCAAGCAAGTGCACAGCAACAGCTTTATGCGCCCCAGCCCACGCGTGCTGGTGTGCGTGCCGGTTGGTGCGACCCAGGTTGAGCGTCGTGCCATCCGCGAATCGGCGCAGGGCGCCGGTGCCCGTGAAGTGTTCCTGATTGAAGAACCCATGGCCGCGGCAATCGGCGCGGGTCTGCCAGTGTCAGAAGCGACCGGCTCGATGGTGGTGGATATCGGTGGCGGTACGACCGAAGTCGCGGTTATCTCCCTGAACGGCGTGGTTTACTCTTCTTCTGTGCGTATTGGTGGCGATCGCTTCGATGAAGCTATCATTAACTACGTGCGCCGTAATTACGGCTCGCTGATTGGTGAAGCCACCGCTGAGCGTATCAAGCATGAGATCGGTTCTGCTTATCCGGGTGACGAAGTGCGCGAGATCGAAGTGCGCGGTCGTAACCTGGCTGAGGGCGTGCCGCGTGGCTTTACGCTGAACTCCAATGAAATCCTGGAAGCGCTGCAGGAGCCACTGACCGGTATCGTCAGTGCCGTGATGGTCGCGCTGGAGCAGTGCCCGCCGGAGCTGGCGTCTGACATCTCCGAGCGCGGTATGGTGCTGACCGGTGGCGGTGCGCTGCTGCGTAACCTGGATCGTCTGCTGATGGAAGAGACCGGTATTCCGGTGGTAGTCGCAGAAGATCCGCTGACCTGCGTAGCGCGCGGCGGCGGTAAAGCACTGGAAATGATCGACATGCATGGCGGCGATTTGTTCAGCGAGGAGTAATTCCTCTCCGGCTGAGACCGTGGTCAAATTGCGCAGGGAATAGCGACGATACCCAAAATCAGCACAACAGCAGGACGATGACCATCGCATGCCGCACGGCAGCCTCAGCAGCAGGCACCGGGCAGCAGCGGCACAACGTCGTCACTGCGGTTTGCAGGATGCGGGGTAACTGGCGACGCTGCGCACGACGGCGTATAGCGTCCAGCCCTGGAGGCGTGAGTGCTGACACTCACGCTTCTTCCCTGATGTCGAGGAATTCGCAGAATTTATGAAGCCGATTTTTAGCAGGGGACCTTCCCTGCAGTTGCGCCTGTTTCTGGCCGTGATTGTGGCTATCGCGATTATTGTCGCCGATAGCCGGATCAGCACGTTCTCCCAGATCCGCAACTACCTGGACACGTCGGTCAGTCCATTTTACTTCCTGGCCAACGGGCCACGACAGCTTCTTGACGGCGTTTCCGAAACGCTGGCCTCGCGCCAGCAGCTGGAGCTGGAAAATAAAGCGCTGCGCCGTGAGCTCTTCCTGAAAAACAGTGACCTGCTGATGCTGGGGCAATACAAGCAGGAAAACGCGCGTCTGCGCGAGCTGCTCGGCTCGCCGCTGCGTCAGGATGAGCACAAAATGGTGACCCAGGTGATCTCCACCGGCACCGATCCTTACACCGATCAGGTGATCATCGATAAAGGCAGCGTCAACGGCGTGTATGAAGGCCAGCCGGTGATCAGCGATAAAGGCGTGGTCGGCCAGGTGGTGGCGGTAGGGCAGATGACCAGCCGCGTGCTGCTGATCTGCGATGCCTCGCACGCCCTGCCGATTCAGGTGCTGCGTAACGATATTCGCGTCATCGCCGCCGGTAACGGCTGCAGCGAAGATCTGCAGCTGGAGCATCTGCCGGGCAATACGGATATTCGCGTCGGTGATGTGCTGGTGACGTCGGGCCTGGGCGGACGCTTCCCGGAAGGGTATCCGGTCGGCGTGGTGTCGTCAGTGAAAGTGGATACGCAGCGTGCCTATACCGTGATTCAGGCGCGTCCGACCGCCGGTCTGCAGCGTCTGCGCTACCTGCTGCTGCTGTGGGGTGCGGATAAGAACGGCGACATGCCGATGGCACCGGATGAAGTGCATCGCGTGGCCAACGAGCGCCTGATGCAGATGATGCCGCAGGTGCTGCCGCCCGCGGGCGAAATGGGGCCGCCGGCACCCGCCATGATGCAGCAAAATCAGCAGATGGGGCCGCCACAGCCCGCCGCCAGCAGCCGTTCGCAGGGTAATCCGGCGAACTCGCGCGGAGGCCAGCCTTGAGTCGATATCGCAGCCAGGGGCGTTGGGTGATCTGGCTGTCCTTCCTTGTTGCGCTTATCCTGCAAATCATGCCGTGGCCGGATCAGATTTACATGTTCCGGCCATCTTGGCTGTTGCTGATCCTGATCTACTGGGTGCTGGCGCTGCCGCACCGGGTCAATGTGGGCACCGGCTTTTTCCTCGGCGCCATTATGGATCTGGTCGCCGGCTCAACGCTGGGCGTGCGTGCGCTGGCGTTCAGCATTATCGCCTATCTGGTGGCCTTTAAATTTCAGCTATTCCGCAATCTGGCGTTGTGGCAGCAGGCATTAATGGTTATGGTGCTGTCGCTGGCGGTTGATGTGATTGTTTTCTGGGCAGAATTTTTGGTCATCAACGTCTCCTTCCGCCCGGAAATCTTCTGGAGTAGCGTGGTCGACGGTATCCTGTGGCCCTGGCTATTCTTACTGATGAGAAAGATTCGCCGTCAGTTTGCTGTGCAATAAGGAATACAATGATAACCCTCTACCTGGCTTCCGGCTCACCGCGTCGGCGCGAGCTGTTAACGCAGCTTGGCCTGCAGTTTGAGCGCCTGATTACCGATGTTGAAGAGCAGCGTCAGCCGGGCGAAGCGGCGGAGTCTTATGTGCGGCGTCTGGCCAGCGATAAGGCGCGGGCCGGCGTGCGGATAGCACCGCAGGATCTGCCGGTGCTGGGCGCTGACACCATCGTGGTGCTGAATGGCGAAGTGCTGGAGAAACCGCGCGATGCGGCGCATGCCGCACAGATGCTGGGTAAACTGGCCGGGCAAACCCATCAGGTCATGACGGCCGTGGCGCTGGCCGATGCGCAGGGCGAGCTGGATTGCCTGGTGACCACAGACGTGACATTCCGCACTATCACGGCAGAGGAAATTTCGCACTATATCGCCAGCGGCGAGCCGATGGATAAAGCCGGCGCGTACGGAATTCAGGGCCTGGGCGGCAACTTTGTACGCCGCATCAATGGAAGTTATCACGCCGTAGTGGGATTGCCGCTGGTGGAAACCGGCGAACTGCTGAGCCATTTTCAGTCGCTGCGTGCGTTAAGGGGACAAGATGACGGCTGAACTGCTGGTAAATGTGACACCTTCTGAAACCCGTGTTGCCTATATTGACGGCGGCATTCTGCAGGAAATCCATATTGAGCGCGAAGCGCGGCGCGGTATTGTCGGCAATATCTACAAAGGGCGCGTCAGCCGGGTACTGCCGGGCATGCAGGCGGCGTTTGTCGATATCGGGATGGACAAAGCGGCCTTTCTGCACGCCTCGGATATCATGCCGCACACCGAATGCGTGGCGGGTGATGAGAAGAAGAACTTTATCGTGCGCGATATCGCCGAGCTGGTGCGTCAGGGACAGGATTTAATGGTGCAGGTGGTGAAAGATCCGCTCGGCACCAAAGGCGCCCGCCTCACCACCGATATTACGCTGCCGTCGCGCTACCTGGTCTTTATGCCGGGGGCTTCACACGTGGGCGTCTCACAGCGCATTGAAAGCGAAGCCGAACGTGAGCGGCTGAAAGCGGTGGTTGCCGCTTACTGTGACGATCTCGGCGGCTTTATTATTCGTACCGCCGCAGAAGGCATTGGCGCAGAAGAGCTGGCGCAGGACGCGGCATTTTTAAAGCGCCTGTGGACCAAAGTCAGCGAGCGTAAGAAGCGCAACCAGACGCGCTGCCTGCTGTACGGCGAGCTGGCGCTGGCGCAGCGCGTGCTGCGCGATTTCGCCGGCGCAGCGCTGGATCGCATCCGCGTCGATTCGCGCCTGACCTGCGATCTGCTGGTGGAATTTACCAGCGAATATATTCCGGAGATGGCCAGCAAGCTGGAGCTGTACAACGGCAAGCAGCCGATTTTCGATCTCTATGACGTGGAGAACGAGATTCAGCGCTCGCTCGAGCGCAAGGTGGAACTGAAATCTGGCGGTTACCTGATTATCGACCAGACCGAAGCCATGACCACGGTGGACATTAACACCGGTGCGTTTGTCGGCCACCGCAACCTCGACGAAACCATTTTTAATACTAATATCGAAGCCACGCAGGCGATTGCGCGCCAGCTGCGGCTGCGTAATCTCGGCGGCATTATCATCATCGACTTTATCGACATGAATAATGACGATCATCGCCGGCGCGTGCTGCACTCGCTGGAGAGCGCGCTGAGCAAAGATCGCGTCAAAACCAGCATCAACGGCTTCTCCGCGCTGGGGCTGGTCGAGATGACGCGCAAACGCACGCGCGAAAGCATTGAGCATGTGCTGTGTGCCGATTGCCCGGAGTGCCAGGGACGTGGTTCGCTGAAGACGGTGGAGACCGTGTGCTATGAAATCATGCGTGAAATCGTCCGTGTCCATCACGCTTACGACTCCGACAGCTTCCTGGTGTACGTGTCGCCCGCAGTGGGTGAAGCGCTGAAAAGCGATGAGTCGCACGCGCTGGCCGAAGTGGAAATTTTTGTCGGCAAGCAGGTCAAAGTACAGGTTGAACCGCTCTACACGCAGGAGCAGTTTGACGTCGTCATGATGTAAGTCGTGAGGTTGAACGCCGTAACCCAACGGAAAGCAAGGAGAGGTGTGTGAGGCGGTTGCCGGGGATTTTGTTACTGCTGCTCGCCGCAATCATCGTCATTGTGGCGCTGCTGGTCAGCGGGCTGCGCCTTGTGATGCCGCATCTCAACAGCTATCGCGGCGAGGTGCTGCATACCCTTTCGCGCGTCAGCGGCGTCACCATCGATGCCAGTGAAATTCAGGGAAAATGGGAGAATTTTGGCCCGACCCTGCAGGTACGCGATTTGCGTATCGACATGGAAAAAGATGGCGAGCTGCAGATTGGCCGCGTTACGCTGGCGCTCAATGTGTGGCAGTCGCTGCTGCACTGGCGCTGGCAGTTTCGCGATCTCACCTTCTGGCAGCTGCGGCTGGCAACCAACCGTCCGTTGCTTACCAGCGACGAGCAAAAAAACAGCTTCAAACCGGCCCAAATCAACGATCTGTTCTTACGCCAGTTTGACCATTTCGATCTGCGTGACAGCAGCATCCGTTTTCTCACGCCTTCCGGCCAGCATGCCGAACTGGCGATTCCCCGCCTTACCTGGCTGAACGAGGACAACCGCCATCGCGCCGAAGGCGAAGTGAGCCTGTCCAGCTTCACCGGCCAGCACGGCGTGGTGCAGGTACGGCTCGATCTTAACGATACTAACGGCTTACTCAACGACGGCCGCATCTGGATGCAGGCCGATGATGTGGACGTGCGCCCGTGGATTGGCCGCTGGCTGCGTGATAATACCAGCCTGCAAAGCGCGCGTTTCAGCCTGGCCGCGTGGGTCAACCTGCGCGACGGCGAAGTGTACGCGGGCGATCTGCTGCTGAGCAAAGGCGGCGCACGCTGGCGCGGCGAGCAGGGCGATCATCAGCTGCAGGTGGATGGCCTGACCGCGCATCTGGCGCGCTACCAGAATGGCTGGAGCCTGACGGTGCCGCAAACCCGGCTGATGACTGACGGCGTGGCCTGGGATGCCGGCCATATCGCCCTGCTGTGGAAGCCGGAAGATAAACAGATGATCGGCGCGAACAGTGCAGCAGAAGTGCGGGTGCGTGCCACCCGGCTCGATCTGCAGCGTCTGGCACCGCTGGTGCCGCTGTTTGCGCCGCTCTCGCCCACGCTGCTGGACAACTGGCGGGCGCTGCAGCCGCGCGGCTATATCGACGCGCTGGCGCTGGATATTCCGCTGGCGCAGCCGGAGCAGACGCGTTTGCAGGCGCGCTGGCGCGATCTGGCGTGGCAGCACTGGCAGCTTTTGCCGGGCATCAGCAATCTGAGCGGCAGCGCCAGCGGCAGTCTGAACCACGGCCAGCTGGATGTGCAGATGGGCCAGGCGGAAGTGCCGTACGGCGATATGTTCCAGGCGCCGTTACAGATTCAGCAGGTCACCGGCAGGATTGACTGGCTGCGCGATGGCAACGGCCTGACGCTGGATGGCCAGCAGCTGGACGTGCAGGCACGTTCGCTATGGGCGCGCGGCGATTTCCGCTATCAGCAAAATGTCGGTAAAGCGCCGCGCCTCGACATTCTTGCCGGGATTCGCGTCACCGACGCCGGTGATGCCTGGCGCTACTTCCCCGAGCCGCTGATGGGCCACGATCTGACGCAGTATCTCAGCGAAGCGGTCAAAGGCGGCCAGGTGGAGAATGCCACGCTGCTGTTTGCCGGGGATCCGCGTCTGTTCCCGTTTAAGCACCACGACGGCATGTTTGAAGTGGCCGTGCCGGTGCGCAATGCTACCTTCCAGTTCCAGCCGGGCTGGCCGGCGCTGCAAAACCTCGATATCGACCTCGATTTTATTAACGATGGTCTGTGGATGAAGGCGGCGCAAACCCGGCTGGGCGCGGTGGACGCGCGCAACGTCAGTGCGGTAATCCCGGATTACCTGAAAGAGAAGCTGATCATTGACGGTGATTTGAGCGGCGAAGGTAAAGATATCGCCGACTATTTCGCCCGCACGCCGCTCAAATCCACGCTGGGTGCGGCGCTGGAGCAGCTGCAGATTAGCGGCAACGTGCGTGGTTCGCTCAACCTGGATATTCCGCTGGATGGGGAACTGGTGCACGCCAGCGGTAACGTGGTGCTGAATAACAACAGCCTGCACATTAAGCCGCTTAACACCACGCTGAAAAACCTGACCGGACGTTTCCGCTACAACAACGGAAACCTGGAGAGTGAAGAGCTGCAGGCCAACTGGTTCGGTCAGCCCACCGGCGTGCGTTTCACCACCACGGAAAATCCCGATGATTTTGGCGTTAACGTCAAACTGCTGGGCGACTGGCAGCCGGCAAAACTGGCCATGCTGCCCGCCAGCGTAAGCAGTAAGCTGGGCGGCAGTCTGGCGTGGCAGGGCAATGTCGACATCACGCTGCCGCATCAGGGTGGGGCGCGCTACAAGGTTGATATCAACGGTGACGGCAAGACAGTGAGCAGTCACTTACCTCCACCACTGGATAAAGAGGCCGGTGAGGCACTGCCCATCGCCATTAATGCCAGCGGCGATTTGCACAGTTTTAACCTCAGCGGCAGCGTGCGTGAGCACCATCGCTTTAACAGCCGCTGGCTGCTGGAGCCGCAGCTGCGCGTTGATCGCGGTATCTGGCTGAATGATGCCAAAAGCACGCCGGCGCTACCGGATCGGCGTGGGATGGTGCTTAATCTGCCGGCGCTGGACGGCGAAGCCTGGCTGGGGCTGATGACCGGCACGACGGGTTCACGCAATGCGCAGGGCGAGACGGACATCGGCGGCGCACTGCTGCCGGGCGATGTGACGTTGCGCACTCCGGCCCTGACGCTCGGCGGCCAGCAGTGGCACGATGTTAATGCCACGGTGACCCAGGGCGCGGGCGGCAGTACGCAGCTGCAGCTGGAGAGCCGCGAAGCGCGCGGCAGCCTGCGAACCGCACAACACGCGCCGTGGCAAATCGACCTGAGCTATCTTTATTACAATCCGCAATGGAGTGACGACGAAGCGGGCAAGGCCTCCTCGCCGTTCAGCGGGGACAGCGGCATTGATTTCCGCAGCTGGCCAGCGCTGCAGCTCAACTGCGCTGAGTGCTGGCTGCGCGGGCAGAAGTTCGGCCACATCCAGGCCAGGCTCCAGCCGCAGGGAGAGACGTTAGCACTCACTAACGGCAGCGTCGATACCGGCAGCTCGAAGCTCAATGTCGCGGGTGAATGGGTGAACAAAGCGGGCGAGCAGCGCACCTCGTTAAAAGGCAGCCTGAGCGGCAAAAATATCAATGATGCCACCAACTGGTTTGGCATGAACACGCCGCTGCGCGATGCGCCGTTTAAAATTGATTATGACCTGCACTGGCGCTCCGCACCGTGGCAGCCTTCAGAAAAGACGCTGAGCGGCACGCTGAAAACCCACTTCGGCAAAGGGCAGATTGCGGATGTGAACACCGGTCGTGCCGGACAGTTGTTGCGGCTGGTGAGCTTCGATGCCCTGCTGCGTAAGCTGCGCTTCGATTTTAGCGATACCTTTAATGAAGGTTTCTGGTTTGATTCGATTAACGGCACGGCGTGGATTGAAAACGGCGTGATGCGCACCGATAACCTGCTGGTGGATGGCCTCGAAGCGGATATCGCCATGCAGGGCAAAATAGATCTTGTGCAGCGGCAAATCGACATGGAAGCGGTGGTGGCACCGGAGATCGGTGCCTCGGTTGGCGTGGCCACCGCGTTTGTGATTAACCCGGTGGTCGGCGCGGCGGTTTTTGCCGCCAGCAAGGTGCTGGCACCGTTGTGGAATAAGATTTCGCTGCTGCGCTATCACATCAGCGGACCGCTGGATAAGCCGGAAATCAATGAAGTGCTGCGCAAACCGCGCGAAGCCGATAAGAAGTGAATTTGACGCCGTCGGGGAATTGCCGCAGGCTATGACTATCCGAGCACATAATGAGTGAGAAACGATGACTCTGAATCTGGTAAGTGAGCAGTTACTAGCTGCGAACAGCATTAATCAGCAGGACCTTTTTTCCCTGTTAGGGCAGCTTTCAGAACGTCGTCTGGACTATGCCGATCTCTATTTTCAGTCCAGCTTCCATGAATCCTGGGTGCTGGAAGACAAAATCATTAAAGATGGCTCTTATCACATCGATCAGGGCGTGGGCGTCCGCGCGGTAAGCGGCGAGAAAACCGGTTTTGCCTATGCCGACCAAATCAGCCTCAACGCCCTGCGCCAGTCGTCCGAAGCGGCGCGCAGTATCGTGCGCGAGCAGGGCAATGGCAAAGCGCACGCGCTCTCTGCGGTGCTTAACCGTTCGCTGTACGCCCCGGTCAATCCGCTGGACAGCCTGACGCGCGAAGACAAAATCGCGCTGCTGCACCGGGTTGATAAAGTGGCACGCGCCGCCGATCCGCGCGTGCAGGAAGTGAATGCCAGCCTGAGCGGCGTCTACGAGCAGGTGCTGGTTGCCGCCACCGACGGTACGCTGGCGGCGGATATTCGTCCGCTGGTGCGCCTGTCCATTAGCGTTCAGGTGGAAGATCAGGGTAAACGTGAGCGCGGCGCCAGCGGCGGCGGTGCGCGTACCGGCTACGAATTTTTCCTTGCCGATGAGAGCGGTGATGTACGGGCCGATGTCTGGGCGCGCGAAGCGGTGCGCATGGCGCTGGTTAACCTGTCCGCCGTCGCGGCGCCAGCCGGTACGCTGCCGGTGGTGCTGGGTGCGGGCTGGCCAGGCGTGCTGCTGCACGAAGCGGTGGGCCACGGTCTGGAAGGGGATTTCAACCGCCGCGAGACTTCCGTCTTCAGCGGTAAGATGGGCCAGCTGGTGGCGTCCGAACTCTGCACCGTGGTTGACGACGGTACCCTGCAAGGGCTGCGTGGTTCGCTGGCGGTGGATGATGAAGGCGTGCCGGGACAGTACAACGTGCTGATCGAAAACGGCGTGCTGAAAGGCTACATGCAGGACAAGCTCAATGCGCGTCTGATGGGCGTGCCGCCTACCGGTAACGGGCGTCGTGAATCCTATGCGCACCTGCCGATGCCGCGCATGACCAACACCTATATGCTGGCGGGCAAATCGACGCCGCAGGAGATCATTGAGAGTGTGGAGTATGGTCTGTATGCCCCTAACTTTGGCGGCGGCCAGGTCGATATCACCTCCGGCAAGTTTGTGTTCTCGACCTCCGAGGCTTATCTGATCGAGAACGGCAAAGTCACCAAACCGGTGAAAGGCGCGACGCTGATCGGCTCCGGCATTGAGGCGATGCAGCAGATTTCCATGGTCGGTAACGATCTGGCGCTGGATAAGGGCGTCGGCGTGTGCGGTAAAGAGGGCCAGAGCGTGCCGGTCGGCGTAGGTCAGCCCACGCTGAAGCTGGATAAAATTACCGTGGGCGGAACGGCTTAAGGTTCATGCTGGTGCGCATCAGTGCGCACCCTGTCAAAACCGCGCAATGGGTTTGTACAATGCTTGTCAGTTATGAGTAAACAGCACGCACACTTTGGTAGCGGCGCAATTTATTGCGCGAAGCATGGATGGGAACGGTGCTGCTAGTAGTACGCGCGATTAATCGCGCCGCTACGAAATCTGCGGTAATTGAATTTGGTACTTAACTGATCGGCATTACGCAATTGTTTTGCCAGGTCACCTTTCAGGGTGACCTTGCATGCATAACTGCCCCGCATTTCCCGTATGCGCCCTTCAGGCCGGCCACACCAGCGCCAGACGGCGGCTAACTTTTGCGGTGCTGCTGATACTGCCTTGCCACCTGCCTGAAATACTCGGTCAGATAATTGATACACACCTGCACCTTGAGCGGCAGCTTATCCTTCTCGGTATAGACGGCATACACCGGGCGCGGCTCCGAGTGATACTGCGGGAACAAAATATCGATCTCACCGGCGTTGATCTCGTCAATCACCCACATCAGCGGCACATAGGCGATACCGCAGCCCGCTTTCAGCCAGCGAATCAGCGTCTGAGAATCATTGGTTACAAAACGTCCCTGCGGCGTCAGGCGCGTCACCAGGCCCTCCGGCGCCACCAGCTCGAAGGTGTTATCCGGACGCACGCTGTACTCCAGCCAGGAAAAGTTGTCGATTTCAGCCGGCTTTTCCGGCGTGCCGTGCTGGGCCAGGTAGCTCTTCGCCGCGCATACCACCATCGGCATGGCACCCAGCCGGCGCGAGAACAGGTTGGAATCCTGCAGCTCACCGACGCGTATCACCACATCCAGCCCGTTAGCAATCAGGTCCGGCGCCGGTATGCCGGTCATCAGGTTGACGCTCAGTCCCGGATATTCGTGCAGCATCTCGCTGGTCATGGCGGAGAGGACATTTTGCGCCATGGTGGTTGAGCAGCCGATGCGTAAAATCCCGATCGGCGTGTTGTTGAAGGCGTACAGCTGTTCGTGCACCTGCGAGGCCTCTGCCAGCATGCGGCGGCAGCCCTGATAATAAATCTTACCGGCTTCGGTCAGGCCCAGACTGCGGGTGCTGCGGTTAAGCAGTTTCACCTGCAGCTCATCTTCCAGTCTGGCAACAATCTGGCTGATTGACGAGACGCTGAGCTGCAGCTGGCGTGCGGCGGCGGTAAATGAGCCCAATTCAACCACTTTGGCGAAAATGGACATGCCTTTGAGTCGTTCCATTGTTTACTCTGGCTAAAAAGTGATTTAGCTCACAATATGTAGAAAACGTATAGTCAAGCGCGTTACTATACGCACGCTGGGTCTCTTCACCGCACCTGAACACGGCAGTGTTTACCCGATGATACGCTATGATTAGCTCAACGCGGCCTGAATGTTGTCATCAGATTATCCGTCATCCCACTATCATCAACCCGACGTGCCAGAGGGCATGAGGGCAGGTATCGGTGCAATCCGGCGAGGTCGAACTAAGGAACCGAAATGAGTGTGCTTCCGGTATTTGTCGTATTCGGGCTGTCTTTTCCGCCCATCTTCATTGAACTACTGGTTTCGCTGGCGCTGTTCTGGCTGGTGAAACGCGTGCTGACGCCCAGCGGGATTTACGATCTGGTGTGGCACCCGGCACTTTTTAACACAGCGCTGTATTGCTGTGTGTTTTACCTTGTATCCCGTCTATTCGTCTGAGGTTTTAAGTGAAAGCGCTAATAAGAAAAATCGCGCGTTACGCCATTACGCTCCTGCTGGTTATCATCGCTGTTATTATCATCTTCCGCGCCTGGGTGTTCTATACCGAGTCGCCGTGGACGCGTGACGCCAAATTCTCCGCCGACGTGGTGGCGATTTCTCCGGACGTGACCGGACTGATCACCGACGTCCCGGTACACGACAACCAGCTGGTGAAAAAAGGCGATACGCTGTTTATCGTCGACCGTCCGCGCTATCAGAAAGCGCTGGATGAGGCGCAGGCGGATGTCGAATATTACCAGGCGCTGGTCAGCGAAAAACGCCGTGAAGCGGCGCGCCGTAACCAGCTCGGTACCAGCGCGATGTCGCGTGAAGCCATTGAGCAGTCGAACAGCGACCTGCAGACCAGCGAACATCAGCTGGCCAAAGCGGTGGCGACGCGCGATCTGGCGGTGATCGACCTCGATCGCACCACCATCAAAGCGCCGTCCGACGGCTGGGTCACCAACCTCAACGTCTATCAGGGTGAATTCATCACGCGCGGCTCGGTGGCCGTGGCGCTGGTGCAGCAGCACTCGTTCTACGTGCTGGCCTACATGGAAGAGACCAAGCTGGATGGCGTGCGTCCCGGCTTCCGCGCGGAAATTACTCCGCTGGGCAGCAACACGGTGCTGCGCGGCACGGTTGACAGTATCGCGGCTGGCGTGACCAACAGCAGCAGCAGCGTCGACAGCAAAGGCATGGCCACCGTGGACTCCAACCTCGAGTGGGTGCGTCTGGCGCAGCGCGTGCCGGTGCGTATTCGCCTTGACGATCAGCCCGGCAACCGCTTCCCGGCCGGCACCACCGCTACTGTGGTGATCACCGGTGACAAAGACCGCCAGACCAAAGTGTCGCCGATGGCGCAGCTGTTCAACCGCCTGCGTGAGTTTGGTTAAGCGGGGGCGATATGATTGAGTTTTTGCGTTTCCCGGTAAAGCTGACCTTCGCGCTGGTGGCAGCGCTGATGATTGGCTTTCACTTCAATCTGGAAACGCCGCGCTGGGCGGTGATGACCGCCGGCATCGTGGCTGGCGGCACCGCCTTTGCCGCGGGCGGCGATCCCTACTCTGGCGCGCTGCGCTACCGTGGCGTTCTGCGTATTATCGGCACCTTTATCGGCTGTATCGCTGCACTCACCATCATGATTGCGACGGTGCGCGCGCCGGTGGTGATGCTGCTGCTGTGCTGCCTGTGGGCCGGCATGTGCGTCTGGCTCTCATCGCTGATTAAAGTCGAAAACTCCTACGCGCTGGGCCTCGCCGGCTACACTGCGCTGATCATCGTGGTGACCGCGGATGCCAGCGGCGGCCTGACGCTGGCGCCGCAGTTCGCCGTGGAGCGCTGCAGCGAAATTGTGCTCGGTATTCTGTGCGCCATTCTCGCCGACATGCTGTTCTCTCCGCGCTCGATCAAGAAAGTGATTGATGCGGAAGTGGATGCGCTGCTGGTAGCGCACTACCGCCTGCTGCAGCTGTGCGTGGCGCACGAGGATAAAGAGGAAGTCGACAAAGCCTGGAGCGCACTGGTGCGCCGCACGACCGCGCTCAACGGTATGCGCAGCCAGCTGCTGATGGAGTCGTCGCGCTGGAGCAACACCAGCCGCCGGCTGCAAATGCTCAACACGCTATCGCTGACGCTGATTACTCAGGCCGCTGAGACCTTCCTGATTCAGAATTCGCGCCCGGATTACATCCCGCCGCAGTATCGCCTGCTGATTGAGAAAGAGGTAACCAGCGTCAGTGACGTACATAAGCGCATGAAGCTGATGCGCCGCGTTATTGGCGTCAGCAGTAAAAGCGTGCCGTTTACCCTGGCCAGCTGGGTCGGTGCGGCGACGGAGTATCTACTGCTGATCAATGGCGTCAAAAGTAACAGCCGTATCACCACGCTGGAGGAGAGCATTCTGCAGCGTGAAGTGGTGATCCAGGCGCGCTCAGCGGAGACGCATCATGCGATGATCAATGGCGTGCGCACCTTTGTCGCTACCGCGCTCGGTTCGCTGTTCTGGCTATATACCGGCTGGACTTCCGGCAGCGGCTGCATGGTGATGCTGGCGGTGATTACCGCGCTGGCGATGCGTATGCCGAATCCGCTGATGATGGCGAAAGACTTCTTCTACGGCATGGCCTTTGCGGTGCCGCTGGGCATGCTCTACTTCATCTGGGTATTGCCGGGCACCCAGCAAAGTGCCTTGCTGTTGTGTATCGCGATTGGCGCACTCGGCTTTATCGGCGGCATCTTTGTACAGCGGCGGCAGATTGGTACGCTGGGCGCGCTGATCGGCACCATCAACGTGCTGGTGCTGGATAACCCGATGAAGTTTGAGTTCAACGTGTTTCTCGACAACGCGCTCGGCCAGTGGATTGGCAGCTTTGTAGCGATGATGGTGATTTTGCTGATTCGTGACAAATCCAAAGCCCGCACCGGACGCAAGCTGCTGAATCGCTTTATGTATGCTGCGGTGGCCGCGCTGACCACCAATCAGGCGCGCCGGCGTGAGAACCATTTACCGGCGCTTTATCAGCAGCTGTTCCTGCTGCTTAATCTGTTCCCGGGCGATATCGACAAATACCGGATTGCGCTCACGCTGATTATTGGTCATCAGCGCCTGCGCAACGCAGAGGTACCGGTCAATGCCGACCTGTCGGCGTATCACCGCCAGCTGCGCGCCACCGCCGACCGCATTATTGCGGCCAGCAGCGATGATAAACGGCGCTACTACTTTGAGCGCCTGCTGCAGGAGCTGGACGTTTATCAGCAGAAGCTGCAGCACTATGCCGCCCCGGCCAGCGTGACGGAACCGGTGAAACGGCTGTCGATGATGCTGGATAAGTACCAGAACACCCTCATCCAAATCTGAAACTGGCCGCTGCCTGGCGCAGCGGCTGGCCTGATGCCACGCTGACCCTCATTGCCCGATTATTGCCATCTATACTTTCCTGACAGGATGCTTACTGACAGGAGAATAACGATGTCCACTTCCCTGCAACAACACGAACTGTTCAACACTGGCTACTTCGCTGACGGCCAGTGGCACACCGCCAGCAGCACCTTTGATGTCACCAATCCGGCCACCGGCGAGGTACTGGCGCAGGTGGCGAAAGCCGGCAAGGCTGAAACCGAACAGGCGATTGCCGCCGCACAGCGCGCTTTTCCGGCGTGGCGCGACAAAACCGTCAAACAGCGCAGCGAAATCCTTTATCGCTGGTACCAGCTGATCATTGAGCACAAAAGCTGGCTGGGCCAGCTGATGACCGCCGAGCAGGGCAAACCGCTAAAGGAAGCCGAGGGTGAAGTAGAGTACGCCGCCAGCTTTATTCAATGGTTTGCCGAGCAGGCGAAGCGCGCCAACGGCGAAATTATCCCGCCAGCCAAAGCCGGTTCGCGCATTCTGGCGACGCGCGAGCCGATTGGCGTGGTCGCGGCCATCACGCCGTGGAATTTCCCGATGGCGATGCTGACGCGCAAACTCGGACCGGCGCTGGCGGTCGGCTGCACCGGCATCATCAAGCCGGCCAATAACACCCCGCTCAGCGCCTTTGCGCTGGTGGCGCTGGCACAAAAGGCGGGCGTGCCGGACGGCGTGCTGAACGCGGTAGCTGGCGACACGCACGCCATCAGCGACGCCATTATGGCTTCCCGCGCGGTGCGTAAAATCTCCTTTACCGGTTCCACCGCAGTGGGGAAAACGCTGATGCGGAACGCGGCCGAAACCATGAAGAAAGTCTCGATGGAGCTGGGCGGCAACGCGCCCTATATCGTGTTTGACGATGCCGATATCGACGCGGCGGTGCAGGGGGCTATCGCCAATAAATTCCGCAACGCCGGCCAGGTGTGCGTCAGCGTTAACCGCTTCTATATCCACAACGCAATATACGACTGCTTTGTGCATCAGTTGGCTGAGGCGGTGGGCAAACTAAAAGTGGGCAATGGCGTGGAGCCGGGCGTGGTGGTCGGGCCGCTGATTGAGCCGTCTGCGGTGGAGAAAGTGGCGGAGCATGTCAAAGATGCGCTGAGCAAAGGTGGGAAACTGCTGGTGGGCGGCGAGCGCCATCCGCTGGGCGGCAACTTCTGGCAGCCGACGGTGATTGCCGATGCGCATGAAGAGATGCAACTGGCGCAGGAAGAGACCTTCGGTCCGGTGGCTGCCTGCTTCCGCTTTGACGATGAAGCTGAGGTGATCGCGCGCGCCAACAATACCGAATACGGTCTGGCGGCTTACTTCTATACGCAGAATCTGCAGCGCGTGTTCCGCGTTTCGGCGGCGCTGGAAGCCGGCATGATTGGGATCAACGAGTGCGCGGTCTCGACCGAGCTGGCGCCGTTTGGCGGCGTGAAAGAGTCCGGACTGGGACGCGAAGGATCGGTGCTGGGCATGGAAGAGTATCTGGAAGTCAAAGCGCTGCACCTCGGCGGTCTGGCGTAGCGAGAGGATGTCACCATGAGAACCGAGCGTTTCGACTTCAATGAAATCGTCGATCAGGCTCATTTCTACCGTCAGTTTTGCGAACGTTTCGCGCTGGCGGATCGCACCATTCACGATCTGGACGATCTGTGGGAAATGATCATCGGCGAGCAGATCCCGTTGCCGCTGGAAATTGCGTTCATCAATCTGGGGAAAGGGCAGAAACGCCGCTATGGTGCGCTGATATTGCTATTCGATGAGGCAGAAGAGGAGCTGGAAGGCCAGCTCCGCTTTAATGTTCAGTAGCACAACCAAAAAGGGCCCCGGCAGGCGGGGCCAAAGGGTTCGTCAGAATTGACGAGGAATTATTTGTACAGCTCTGCAGTCAGGTGATAGCTGTCACCGGTGCGCGCTTCAATCACTTTATACGCGCTGGCACCCTGCTCATCGGCTTTCTGAGAAAGCTGAGCGCGGTAATCCATAGGTGAGCCGCCTGTTCCGCTAACGGTAATAGTCTGGCCGGTAGATTGCAGATTCTGCGCGGATTCATCCGTTACCAGTTGGGCAGCCGAAGCGCCAAAAGCGAACAGAGAAAGCAGCGTAGCGGTTGCGATGGTTGTTTTGATTTTCATAATTCGTCTCCTCATTAGAATCAACAACCTGCGGCACGAAGAGGGTAAGCGGGTCGTCGATCTTCTCCCGGCGACTGCATAACGCCGGATCGATAGTTAAAGTTTATTTGTACAGTTCAGCCGTCACGTGGAAGGTGTTGTCCTGATTGTTCTCAATGATGCGGTAATGGCTGGCACCCTGAGCATCGGCTTTCTGGGACAGTTCCTGACGGATATTGGTCTGGTCGCCGTCGACGCCGCTCACGCTAATGGTCTGATTCAGCGGCTGCAGGTTTTCTGCCTGGGTGTTGGTTACCAGGGTGGCAGCACTGGCGCCAAAAGACAGAACGGAAGCCAGACTCAGTACAGCAATAGATAATTTGGTTTTCATGATTCACTCTCCTGAAATGGGGTGGGCAACCTGAGAGGCAAACGCCTCTCAAACGGGTCGCCGTTCACACTGCATCTTGTTCCGGCAAACTTATTTATAAAGTTCCGCGGTTGCGTGGTAGCTGTTGTCGTTATAAGCCTCAACAACGCGATAGGCTTTAGCACCTTGCGCTTCAGCTTTGGCGTTCAGCTGCTGATGGATATCCATCGGGGAGCCGCCAATGCCGCTGACGCTGATGGTGCCGACCGGCTGCAGGTTCGCTGCCTGTTCGGCGTTGATAGAATCTGCGGCGAAAGCACCAAATGACAGGGCAGATAGAACACTCAGGGTGGCGATAGTAGTTTTAACGTTCATGGTATTTTTCCTCGTCTTCTGTTTTTCTCTTTTTGATTTCGTGTGATTTGCATCACGAAAAGAAGTATAGAACTAATCACCCATGAAATTAATATCCCGCTAATAATGATTGGTTGTAATTCTTTATCCTTATGGCACATTTTTATAACGCAAAGTTATTAAAACCGCCTGGATCTTAACCAGGAGGGTGTATTTCCATGCAAAAACAATGATCTGCATCAAATTATCTTTTTGTGCGAAACAATGTGGTTGATCAAGCTGGCTGTGCGCTAAAAGCAAGAGATAACCGCTAAGCACTAATTGTAAAGCAGCGTAAAATAGCGCAAAGGGTTAAACAGGCGAAAAGGTCGTACCAATAATTTCGCGCATTGAGAACCCGGCGGAATATGGCTAAGCAGTTATTTTGTAAGGTGTTGGCGGTAAAACAGCGGGAGAAGCGCGGGCGGGCAGGCAAGGTTACCGGCAGGTGAACCGCCGGTAACAGACAGGGTTTTATAGTTCCTGTTCGAATAACACCAGCACGGCGTCATGCAGCTGTTTCACCGTAAAGGCGCGCGCTGGCGTAATAAAGATGGTGTCGTCACCGGCGATGGTGCCGAGAATGCCTTCGGCTTTGCCGAGGGAGTCGAGCAAGCGGGCGATCAGCTGGGCCGCGCCTGGGCTGGTATGAATCACTACCAGCGCATCGTTATAGTCGATATCCAGCACCAGATTCTTCAGCGGGCTGGTGGTGGTGGGCACGCCCAGTTCGGCAGGCAGGCAGTACACCATCTCCATTTTGGCGTTACGCGTGCGCACCGCGCCAAACTTGGTCAGCATACGAGAAACTTTTGACTGGTTGATGTTGCCGAAGCCGTCTTCCTGCAGCGCCTGGACAATTTCGCCCTGAGAGCTGAACTTTTCTTCTTTCAGTAAGGCTTTGAACGCCTTTATCAGATCGTCTTGTTTAGATGGGTTTCGCATAAGCTACCAATAAAAGAGGGTTGCAGCAGGCAACAGGCCCGGCGCAGATAAATTATTATGCATTTAGATGAATTTTTATGCAATAAGCGGATGCGTGAATTCATGGCATGCGCGTGTGGGGCGGGCATGATAACAGAGTTTTATCCTGCACCAAAATCGCGCGCTGGCGCGCAAAGCGAAGGTTGCAAAGTTGTTATATTATTGAAGTGGTAACAACAAAACGATGATCATTGCCGTCCATAGTCTTCTGGCTGCGACTGGATCATTCAGGCGACTTCTGAAGTGGAGATGTCTCGGGAGCCGATTGCGGCGTAATGTTATTGCGCGACAGGTGTGTCGCTATCGCCTGAGAAGTTGATTAAACTCGTAACCTGATGGATTTCCGGCATATCTCTGCCCCACCTTAATAAGGAGTTCAGGATGAAAGTTGCCGTTCTCGGTGCAGCTGGTGGTATTGGCCAGGCACTCGCTCTGCTGCTCAAGACCCAATTACCCGCAGGTTCAGCCCTCTCACTGTATGACATTGCCCCGGTGACGCCAGGCGTCGCGGTTGATCTCAGCCACATTCCTACTGCCGTGAAAGTCGAAGGGTTCAGTGGCGAAGATGCCACGCCGGCTCTGCACGGCGCCGATGTGGTGCTGATCTCGGCCGGTGTGGCACGCAAACCTGGCATGGACCGCGCCGATCTGTTTAACGTCAACGCCGGTATCGTGCGTAACCTGATTGAACAGGTGGCGACCACCGCGCCAAAAGCGCTGATTGGCGTCATCACTAACCCGGTAAATACCACGGTGGCGATTGCTGCCGAAGTGCTGAAAAAAGCCGGTGTGTACGATAAAAACCGGCTGTTTGGCGTCTCAACGCTGGATGTGATTCGCGCCAACACCTTTGTCGCTGCCCTGAAGGGCAAACAGCCTACGGAGATTGAAGTGCCGGTGGTCGGCGGGCATTCAGGCGTGACTATTCTGCCGCTGCTGTCGCAGGTTAAAGGCGTCAGCTTCAGCGAGCAGGAGATCGCCGACCTGACGAAACGTATTCAGAATGCCGGTACCGAAGTGGTGGAAGCCAAAGCCGGTGGCGGCTCGGCGACGCTGTCGATGGGCCAGGCGGCGGCGCGCTTTGGTCTGTCGCTGATTCGTGCACTGCAGGGCGAAGCCAATGTCGTAGAGTGCGCCTATGTGGAAGGCGACGGCGAGTACGCGCGCTTCTTCTCGCAGCCGCTGCTGCTGGGCAAAAACGGTATCGCCGAACGCCGTCCGCTCGGGCCGCTCAGTGATTTCGAACAGCAGGCGCTTAACGGCATGCTGGAGACGCTGAAAAAAGATATCGCGCAGGGCGAAGAGTTTGTGAAGTAACCCGCGCGTAAAGAAAAAACGCCCGGCGCATGCCGGGCGTTTTGTTTTACAGGCCACCGGATTTGAAAGTCCGGCTGGCAGCCGAACCGTTGCTGGCCGGCGTTTTGCGCCCCAGCGTTTCCATCCGTACCTGGAACGGCGGGAACGGCATCTCAATGCCATGCTCTTCAAAGCCGCGCAGAATAAGCTGATGCAGCTCATGACGCAGCGGCATACGATGGCCCATCTCCGCCGCGTGCACGCGCAGCTCAAACAGCTGAATGCCCTGCTGCAAGTCCACCAGGAACACATCCGGCGCCGGCATATCCAGCACGTAGGTGCAGCGATCGGCCGCCTGCTTCAGGATGGTCGTCACCTCTTCGCTGTTAACGTGGGCCGGTGCCGGAATGGTCAGCACCACGCGCGTCACCGAATCCGACAGCGACCAGTTGACGAACTGCTCGGTGATAAAGGCCTTGTTCGGCACAATAATCTCTTTGCGGTCCCAGTCGGTAATGGTGGTGGCGCGCGTATTGATGCGGGTGATGCTGCCGGTCAAATCGCGAATGGTCACGGTATCGCCGATACGAATGGGTTTCTCAAACAGGATGATCAGACCGGAGATAAAGTTGGCAAAGATCTCCTGCATCCCGAAGCCCAGCCCCAGACCCAGCGCCGCTACCAGCCACTGCAGTTTTGACCACTCCACGCCAATAATCGAAAAGCCAATCAGACCGCCGACCAGCATCAGCGCGTATTTGGTCAGGGTGGTAATGGCGTAACCGGTACCGGGCGACAGGCTGAGGTGTTGCAGCAGCGCCAGCTCCAGCAGCGCCGGCATATTGCGCACCAGCTGGGTGGTAATGATAAAGATCAGGATGGCGATCAGCACGGCACCCAGCGTAATGGGCTGTACGCTCTCGACGCCCTGCACCGTGGTGCTGGCATCCCACAGCGGAATGTTGTCGAGGAAGCTAAACGCGGAGTGAATCTCAGACCACAGCACAATCACCGACACCAGCGCAATCAGCGTCAGAATCGAGCGGACCAGCCGCAGCGACTGTGCGCTGATCGCATCCAGATCGATAATCGGCTCTTCGACTTCCACGGTATCGGTGCTGACGGCAGACTGCTGCTCTTTTTCCTCTTCGCTGCGCGCGCGATTGGCCAGCATATCGGCACGACGCTGGCGCGCACGGTCAAAGGCGATGCGGCGGCGCTGAATCAGCATCCAGCGGCGAATGATGTGGTAAATCACCAGCAGGAAGAACCAGATGCCGACCGAGGTTTCCAGACGCGCCAGCAGCGCCTGCGCGGTGGCCAGATAGCCAATGCAGGAGGCCAGCGCCGCCACCAGCGGGATGGCGATCATCAGGTTCCACAGAATCCGGTTAACGAAGTTGTCGCCGTCGCCCTCTTTATCTAAATAGAGCGGGATACCGGCGCGTTTCAGGCTGACGGTGACAATGCTCAGCGCCCCGCAGATCAGAATAAAGCACAGGCGCCCCAGCGTGGCGGAGAACTGCGGATCGTCGAGGTTGGCGAAAGCTATCAGCAGCATAATCAGCGGTACGATCAGGCCGACCGTCAGTGAGTAGTAGCGCATGGCGCGCGCAACCCGCGCCTGCGGCCAGCGGAAGTGTACGACAAACAGGCCGTCAGGACGGGCAAACGCCGCGCTGATCATGAATGCCCACAGCAGCGGCAGGGTGGCAGTGATGCCATCGCCAATCGCCACGGCAAACGGGTAAGGCCAGGCGTGCTGCAGGCCAAAGCCGAGCGCGGCCCACAGCACCGGCAGCGGCACCGCGACCAGAATCGACCAGAAGACGGTGCGCAGCGTCAGGCTGAAGCGGTCCTGCGTCACTTTCCCCACGCGGCTGGCCGCGCGCGCCATAAAGGCGTTGTAGTGACGACGCGTGCTGATGCTAAAGCCCACCAGCAGAATGGCGCCAATAATCGGCAGCACCGTTTCGCGGTTAGTGAACATCATCGCCAGCGCTTTGCCCAGCTGGCCCAGCGTGTCCAGCGACAGCAGGCGCGTCAGGTCGGTGGCCACGTCCAGCGGATATTTCAGGCCAACCGGGCTGACGTCGGCGGTCCAGAACAGATAGCGGTGCGTCGCCTCTTTAACTTCACTCAGCGCGTCCTGCAGCTGCGTATTGGAAACCTTCAGCTTGGTGATTTCCAGAATCAGCGTGTCGCAGCCGGAAATCAGCGAGTTAAGCAGTTCACGCTGGGTTTTCAGCTGGGCATCCAGAATGCGCGTCTGTTCACTGGTGAACGGCGTGCCGTCCGCCTGTTTCTCTTTGCGCAGCGCCTGCTGGCGCTCCAGCAGGTCTTCATAATGCAGCCGCTGCACGCGCAGCTGGCCCATTTCACTGTCGATCTGCTGGGATTTCGGCATCTCCGGCAGGCGCGCCACCTGCGCGCGCAGCGCTTCACCCAGCAGATTCGACACGCCCAGCCACTGTGACTGCTCGCGCAGCGTGCTCAGCGCCTGGCGCACCTGCAATGTCTGATTGGTGGCGAGACGCTGCTGCGAGGCCACCAGATCCATACGCTGCGCCTGCTGATTCAGATCGGCGGAGAGCTCGCGGTTAACGCGGAACTGATCGCTGATGGAGGCCGGCAGATCGCCGCTGTTTTCCGCCAGCTGTTCGGTGCGCTCCAGCGCCAGTTCGGCTTCGCGCTGGCGCTGGTTGTTGAGCTGATTGCGCAGCGCCTGCAGATAGTTATCCAGCTGGGTCGCTTTGCGCTGATGCACTTCCGCGCGCATACGCGCCAGCTCCTGACGGTTATTGGCCGACAGCTGCGCCAGCTCCAGCTCATCTACCCGCGCTTTACTGGCAGCGCTCTCGGTCTGACGCGCATAAATCTGCGCCTGTGCCAGCGGGGTAGCGGCAGCCGCCACGCCCTGTGCGCGCCGTTCGCTTTCGGTCATGGCGCGCCGCGCATCGGTCTGCTGCTGCGGCAGCTGCGACAGAGAATCGCTGATTTCGCGGGCGCGATCCTGCTCCTGCTGCGCCTGGCGGCTCTCTTCCAGCAGCTGGCTGCTAACCTGCAGGATCTCCTGATCCAGCTCGGCATTGCTCATGTTGCTGCGCACTGGCTTGCTGCTGTCGGTCAGCGTGGCGATTTGCTGACGCAGTTCGCGCGCCAGCCGCGGGAAATCATCGATCACCTGCTGATACTGTTTCGCCCGTTCCAGCGAGTCGTCGCGTTCGGACAGGAAATTAATTGCTGCTTCCAGCGCCTGCACCTGTTCGGCCTGGCTGGGCGAGCTTTTCGCGGATTTCGCCGTTTCCAGATCCTGTTTCAGCTGGCTGGCGGGTGGAACAGTGGCGGCAAAGACGGTGCTGCTGAGCACCAGGCTCAGCAGCAGAAAAAGAGAGGCGCGCACGGCGGTGTTTCCCGGAATTAGTCGATGAGCGGAGCGCTGTCGCCGGGCTGCGGCAGGGCGATAGCCAGCGGCTGACCCAGGCGGGTTTTGCTTTCGGCTTCAAGGCTTTCAGCCAGCTTGACGCGGTTTGGCGCGAACAGGTTGATCACCGTCGAGCCCAGCTTAAAGCGGCCCATCTCCTGACCTTTCAGCAGCACGACCGCGCCATCATGATCGGCCGATGGGTAGCGCCAGCGTTTGATCACCCCTTCGCGCGGCGGCGTCACGGTGCCGGCCCAGACGGTTTCGATGCTGCCGACAATGGTGGCGCCCACGAGGATCTGCACCATCGGGCCGTGATCGGTATCGAATACGCAGATCACGCGTTCGTTACGGGCAAACAGGTTCGGGATGTTGCGCGCGGTCAGCGGGTTAACCGAGTAGAGATCGCCCGGCACGTAGATCATTTCGCGCAGGATGCCGTTACACGGCATGTGCACGCGGTGGTAGTCGCGCGGCGCAAGGTACGTGGTAACGAACTCACCGTCGACAAATTTTTCCGCCAGATCGTCATTGCCGGCCAGCAGCGCCTGCAGCGAGTAAGTGTGGCCTTTGGCCTGGAAGATCTGATCGCCAGCAATACGGCCCAGCTGGCTGATGGCGCCATCGGCTGGCAAGGCCAGCAGCGAAGCGTCCGGATCGATAGGGCGTGCACCCTCTTTTAACGGGCGTACAAAGAAGTCATTAAAGGTGCGGTAGCTGCCGGTGTGCGGCTTGCTGGCTTCCGCCATATCCACTTTGTAGAACCAGACAAAAATATCAATGACCGCTTTGGTCAGCCAGCCAGCGCGGCGGCTGGCGCCCCAACCGGCGAGTTCGGTCAGCGCTTTTTTAGGCAGAATGTGATTCAGGCCGAGTTTAAAACGATCAAACACCGTTGCCTCCTGGCTTAATAACGTTTGGTTTACACAAAAGGGGGCGGATTGTAGCAGCGCCCCGGTCAGTTGGCGAATGTGCCGTTGTACCCGTTAATCTTCGCTGGCGGAAAAGTTTTTACGCGTTTTTACCTGCGCCATGCTCTCCAGAATACGGTGGTAGTTATCGAAGCGTGAAATGTCGATGATCCCGTTCTCCACCGCTTCGCGGATGGCGCAGCCAGGGTCGTTGTCGTGCTTGCAGTCACGGAACTTACAACCGCCGAGAAATTCACGAAATTCGACAAATCCCTGGGTAATTTGTTCCGGCTCCAGATGCCACAAACCGAACTCGCGCACGCCAGGCGAATCGATGACATCGCCGCCGTGCGGGAAGTGATAAAGCCGTGAGGCGGTGGTGGTGTGCTGGCCGAGGCCGGACACGTCCGACACATCATTGGTCAGGATCTCATCGCCTGCCAGGTCGAGGCCGAGCAGATTGTTCAGCAGGCTGGATTTACCCACGCCCGACTGGCCGGCAAAAATGCTGACCCGGCCGGTGAGCGCCGCTTCCAGATCCTTCAATCCATCTTTGGCGCGGCTCGACACCATCAGTACGCGATAGCCAATGTGGCGATAGATATCCATCTGCTCATCGACAAACGCCCGCGCGTCGTCATCCAGCAGATCGGTTTTATTCAGTACCAGCAGCGGCTCCACGCCGAGCGTTTCGCTGGCCACCAGATAGCGATCGATAATGTTCAGCGACAGCTCCGGCAGGATCGCCGACACAATTATGATCTGATCAATGTTGGCGGCGATTGGTTTCACGCCGTCATAGAAGTCCGGACGCGTCAGCACCGTCTGGCGCGGGTGTACGGCTTCAACAATACCTTTGCCACCGTTTTCGCCGGCGGCGCGCCACACTACGCGGTCACCGGTGACCAGCGAGCGAATGGTGCGGCGGATATTACAGCGATGCACCTCGCCGGCGCTGTCTTCCACATCCGCGTGCATGCCAAAGCGGCTGATCACTACGCCCTCAGAGGCTTCACCAAACAGGCTGTCGTCCGGTTCCGGCTTTTCGTTCCGTTGCTGCAGACGACGCTGATGGTTGGCGCTGACGCGACGTTGTTGACCCTTCGACAATTTATTTTTGCTCACGCATCCTCTCACGCTTTCGCCAGGCTTCGCCCCGCTGGGCAAAACGTCTATGATACACCTTAATTCAGGCTAATGACGACTTTGGCAACAGGCGGGAAATGCATGACAGCGGGAAATGAAAACAATCTGATTTGGATCGACCTGGAAATGACCGGACTGGATCCGGAGCGCGATCGCATTATTGAGATCGCCACCATTGTAACGGACGCCAACCTCAACATTCTGGCCGAAGGTCCGGTACTGGCGGTGCATCAGTCCGATGCGCAGCTGGCGCTGATGGATGACTGGAATGTACGCACCCACACCAATAGCGGGCTGGTTGCGCGCGTGAAGGCCAGCCAGCATGACGATCGAGCGGCGGAGCAGGCGACGATTGCGTTTCTGCAGCAGTGGGTTCCGGCCAACACCTCGCCGATTTGCGGCAACAGCATTGGCCAGGATCGCCGCTTCCTGTTTAAGTACATGCCGGAGCTGGAAGCCTATTTCCACTACCGCTATCTGGATGTCAGCACGCTGAAAGAGCTGGCGCGCCGCTGGAAGCCAGAGATTCTGCCAGGCTTTAAAAAGGCCGGTACGCATCAGGCGCTGGACGACATTCGCGAGTCCATTGCCGAGCTGGCCTACTACCGCGAGCACTTCCTGCAGCTGTAAATCAACGCGGGTGCGCAGGAAAGCAGCAGTTTGCCGATTAAAACAGCAAACGCGCGCAAAGCGCAAAATTTTGCTTTGCAACGCTTGCGGCGGGAAGGATTTCTCGTATAATGCGCACCCCGTACCGGTGAAGAATTTACAACAGGTACGGAGCAGTAAAAGTAACAAATGTTCTGAATCAGGTAGTTCAGTTGCGCTAAGGCGGTCAACGCCGCAGCAGATTGAAAGACAATGATGCGGGAATAGCTCAGTTGGTAGAGCACGACCTTGCCAAGGTCGGGGTCGCGAGTTCGAGTCTCGTTTCCCGCTCCAGAACGTGCAGTAAAAAGTAATGCACCAGAATCAAGGATTTCAACTGCGTCCAGGCCGTTAACGCCGCAGCGTAATGAAAGACGAAGATTATGCGGGAATAGCTCAGTTGGTAGAGCACGACCTTGCCAAGGTCGGGGTCGCGAGTTCGAGTCTCGTTTCCCGCTCCAGTCTCTGTTGCAGTACGCCATCCAAATCACGGATTTAGTCTTTTTGCGGTTGTTGTGACTTAAGAATGCCGGTACATAATCGAGTATTTGAGTATGCAACAAGGCGGCAACTGAGCGAATCCCTGGGAGCTTACACGAGTAAGTGACCTGGGTGAGCGAAGGCAGCCAACGCCGTGGCAGACTAAAATACGAAGATTATGCGGGAATAGCTCAGTTGGTAGAGCACGACCTTGCCAAGGTCGGGGTCGCGAGTTCGAGTCTCGTTTCCCGCTCCAGATTTTCATATTCACTAAAGTTATTTGCCCCCGGGCACAATCAGACATACAACTGCTGCAGTCGTTTTACCTGTGCGGTTCCGTTTGTTATCTGGAAATTTTGCACGCTGCGTGAGTGCCTGAGATGTCTGCGTCTGTTGCAGTAATCTTACAGGTTATCCACAATGCGCCCGCAACGTGCTGACGGCGTTTTACCCTATCTGCAAAACCGTTTTGAACAGAGTTATCCACAAGCTCTGGACAAGCCCCTGCGCGCAAAACCCGACGTAAATGTTTACAGTAATTATCTAACCCTATGTTTTTTATTGGGTAAATGATATTTCAGACTGTGAATGCCCCTTTTAGACGAAATAACGATCCACGTCACTATTCGGGGAAATAATTTTATTCACAGCATGTGGAAAAGCATAATATCCTGCGCGATTGCTCAATCATGCATCACGCGGTAACCCTTTCTCGACGGCGCGCACCAGCCGCTGCTGCTGTGCCGATTGCACCTCTACCGCCTGCGCCGCGCGCTTTTGCCGCTGCTGCGCTATCGCCCAGTCAATGTGCTCATCCAGCAGCGGATGTTCACCGCGCCGCTGTTCTAATGCCGTAAGATTCCCGGGTGCCCAGGGCGCATTACCCAGCGCCACCGCTACGTTACGCAGCCAGCGCAGATGGCCGATGCGGCGAATGGCAGAGCCTTCCGTGACGCGCAAAAAACGGGCTTCATCCCAGCCGAACAGTTCGACCAGCTGCGGCGCGTGCAGCACAGCGCGCGGCGAAAAATCCTCTTCATCGGTCAGCTGACCATAGCGGTTCCACGGACAGATCAGCTGGCAGTCGTCACAGCCGTAAATGCGGTTGCCGATCAGCGGACGCAGCGCTTCGGGAATGGCGCCTTCCAGTTCAATGGTGAGATAGGAGATGCAGCGGCGCGCATCGACGACATAAGGTTCGACGATGGCGCCGGTCGGGCAGATGGTCATGCAGGCGACGCAGCGGCCGCACTGCTCTTGCTGCGGCTCATCCACCGGCAGCGGTAGATCAATCAGCAGTTCGCCGAGGAAAAACCACGAGCCGGCTTCGCGATTCAGCACCAGCGAATGTTTGCCGGTCCAGCCGAGTCCGGCTTTGACGGCAATCGGCCGCTCCAGAATTGGCGCGGAGTCGACAAACGGACGAAAATTGAGTTCGCCGCAGTGGGCCTGGATTTTTTCTCCGAGCTTTTTCAGTCGATTGCGCAATACTTTGTGGTAATCGCGGCCCAGCGCGTAGCGGCTGACATAACCCAGCTGCGGGTTTTTTAACGTGCTGGCAAACGCGGCTTTGGCCGGAAGATAGTTCATGCGCACGCTGATCACGCGCAGCGTGCCGGGCAGCAGTTCATGCGGACGGGCGCGCATCATGCCGTGACGCGCCATCCAGTCCATCTCGCCGTGATACTGTTTCTCCAGCCACTGCTGCAGTTTCGGCTCTTCGGCGCTCAGGTCGGTATCGCAAATACCCACCTGCTGAAAGCCGAGTTCGCGCCCCCACTGTTTAATCTGTTGAGCGAGCTGTTGAAGATCGAGAGGGTATGACATGAGAGACCAGGCAATTGAAGCAAACGCACGCAGTTTACCACACTCTGTCTGGCCTGCGCAGGCCATGCCGCAACTGGAGTGCGACGCCGCCGATAGCCTGGGCCTGACGCTGTATGAACTGATGCAGCGCGCCGGGCAGGCCAGTTATGAACGGATTCGCCAGCAGTGGCCGCAGGCGCAGCACTGGCTGATTTTATGCGGCCACGGTAATAACGGCGGCGATGGCTACGTGGTGGCGCGGCTGGCGCAGGCCGCCGGGCTGAGCGTGACGCTGCTGGCCTGTGACAGCGAGCGTCCGCTGCCGGAAGAAGCACAGCAGGCGCGCGACGGCTGGCTGGCGGCGGGCGGCGTAATTCATGCCGCCGACGCTGCCTGGCCGGAACACATCGACGTAATTGTTGATGCGCTGCTGGGCACCGGGCTGAATCGCGCGCCTGCCGCGCCTTACCAGTCGCTGATCGAACAGATCAATGCGCACACCGCGCCGGTGTTTGCCGTCGATATCCCTTCCGGGCTGGTGGCCGCGACCGGCACCACGCCAGGGGCGGCGGTCGTGGCGGACTGCACGTTAAGTATGATTGCGCTGAAGCCCGGTCAGCTCACCGGCAAAGCGCGTGACCACGTCGGCGTGCTGCATTGCGCGACGCTTGGCCTGGACGCGTTTCTGGCTGGCGAGCCGGCGCCGATTCATCGCTACGCTGCAGCAGATTTACCGCGCTGGCTGAAGCCGCGCAAAGCCACCTCGCATAAGGGCGATCACGGCCGTTTGCTGGTGGTCGGCGGCGACAGCGGCACGGCCGGCGCGATCCGCATGACCGGCGAAGCGGCGCTGCGTAGCGGTGCCGGGCTTGTGCGGGTGTTAACGCATGAAGATAATATTGGTCCGATTCTCAGCGCACGGCCGGAGCTGATGGTGGATGCCCTGAGCGACGCGCGGCTGGACGACGCGCTGGCGTGGGCGGATGTCATCGCCATCGGCCCCGGTCTTGGCCAGCGTGAATGGGCTCAGAAGGCACTGAAAAAGGTGGCACTGAGTGAAAAGCCGATGCTTTGGGATGCTGATGCGCTTAACCTGCTGGCAATCAATGCAGATAACCGTCAGAATCGCATCATTACGCCGCATCCCGGCGAGGCCGCACGCCTGCTCGGGGTGAAAACCGCAGAGATTGAGAGTGACCGCTTACACGCCGCGCAGACCCTGGCAAACCGCTACGGCGGCGTGGTGGTGCTGAAAGGTGCCGGTACGGTAATTGCCAGCGCGACGGGCGACATGGCGATTGCGGATGTCGGCAATGCAGGCATGGCGTCCGGCGGTATGGGCGATGTGCTGAGCGGTATTATCGCCGCCCTGCTGGGCCAGCAGGCCACCCTGTTTGACGCCGCCTGTGCGGGCTGTGTCGCGCACGGTGCTGCGGCGGATGCGGTAGCGCGACAGCGCGGGACGCGCGGCATGTTAGCCACTGATTTGTTCGCACTGCTGTGGCAGTTTGTTAATCCAGAGATGATCCAACAATAAAGCATGAAGACCTGTGTTATTCCTTTGCCCGATGAGGCGGCAACCCTGAATCTGGGTGCGCAACTGGCCCGCGTTTGCAGCAGCGCGGTGGTGATCTATCTGTATGGCGATCTGGGTGCCGGTAAAACCACCTTCAGCCGCGGCTTTTTGCAGGCGCTTGGCCATCAGGGCAACGTTAAAAGTCCAACCTATACGCTGGTTGAGCCCTATCAGCTGGGCGACCGCAGCCTGTACCATTTCGATCTCTATCGCCTCGCCGACCCGGAAGAGCTGGAGTTTATGGGCATCCGTGACTACTTCAGCGGCGACGCGCTGTGCCTGGTTGAGTGGCCGCAGCAGGGCGCGGGTGTGCTGCCAGAGCCAGATCTGGCTCTGACACTAAGCTACGTCGCCAGCGCGCGCGCAGCGGAGATCCGCGCGCATTCGCCGCTCGGCGACACGCTGCTGCAGCAGTTTCAGCAGGGCAGGGAACCGGCATGATGTCACGCGTTACCGGGATGATGCTCGCCCTGCTGTGTCTGTTCTCCTCGTCGGCGCTGGCCGCGACACTATCAGATATCAAAGTCGATAACGGCGACAGCCAGGCGACGGTGACCCTGAGCTTCAACGGTCAGCCGGTGTATGGCTTCTTTCCGCTGCACAACCCGAACCGGGTGGTGCTGGATATTCGCCAGAGCGGCAATATTCAGGGGCTGCCGCTCAACTTTAGCGGCGAAAACATCGTTAAACGGATTCGTAATAGCCAGCCGAAGGATAAGCAAAGCATCCGGCTGGTGTTTGAGCTGACCCAGGCGGCGAAAACGCGCGCCAGTACGCAGCGCGACGGCAATCAGTACCGCGTGGTCTTCACCATCAGCGGCACCCAGCCTGCCAGACGCAGCACCGCGGCGGCACCGGTGACGCGTGCGCGCCAGAGCGACAGCGCTACGACCAGCCAGGGCAATCCGTTCAACGCCAATCCGGTGACGGCGGTGACCAGCAGCAACACCACGGTGCGTCCGGGCGGTGCTGTCAGCCGTAATGATGCGGTGATCGTGGCGATTGATGCCGGTCACGGCGGTCAGGATCCTGGCGCGTCGGGCCAGCACGGCTTACATGAAAAGAATGTCACCATCGCCATCGCGCGGAAGCTCAAAGCGCTGATGGATCAGGACCCGATGTTTAAACCGGTGCTGACGCGTAACGGCGACTACTTTATTTCGGTGATGGGCCGTTCCGAGGTGGCGCGTAAAGAGAACGCTAACCTGCTGGTATCGATTCACGCCGACGCCGCACCGAATCACTCTGCTACCGGGGCTTCGGTTTGGGTGCTGTCCAACCGTCGCGCCAACAGCGAAATGGCTAACTGGCTGGAGCAGAAAGAGAAACAGTCTGAGCTGCTGGGCGGCGCGGGCGATCTGCTGGCGAACAGCCAGGCCGATCCTTACCTGAGCCAGGCGGTGCTGGATCTGCAGTTTGGCCATTCACAGCGCGTCGGCTACGACGTGGCGGTCAAGGTGCTGCAGCAGCTGCGCGGTGTGACACCGTTGCACAAACGTCTGCCGGAACATGCCAGCCTTGGCGTGCTGCGTTCGCCGGACATTCCTTCTTTACTGGTTGAAACCGGCTTTATCAGTAACGCCGGGGAGGAGCGGCTGCTCGGCAGCAGCGCGTATCAGGAAAAGATTGCCCAGTCGATTTACAAAGGACTGCGCAACTATTTCCTCGCGCATCCGCTGCAATCGGTCCCAAAGGAGGAAAACCGGCCGCTGGACAGCGCACCAGCGGTTAGCGTCGCCAGCAACCCGGCGACCGGTACCGTACAGTACACCGGCGCAACCCAGCGCCACACCGTGACGCGTGGCGAGACGCTGTCCGGCATCGCCGCCCGATACGGTGTCAGCATGGCGACATTGCGCGAGCTGAATAACCTGAAGCGTGACGTGGTGTGGGTCGGGCAGCGGCTGAAAGTACCGGCCGGCTCCGGCGTCAGCAGCGCGACCCGCCGTCCGGCGCGGCACAAAGTGGTGCGCGGGGATTCGCTAACGGCGATTGCCGCGAAGTACGGCGTCAGTCCGCAAGCCATCATGCAGGCGAATAACATGAAGTCGAGCAACGTGATGCTGGGGCAAAATTTAAAGATTCCACAATCCTGATGAGGGGCTGCGCGCAGCCCATACCTGATAAGGATCACCACCATGCCAATACAGATTTTACCGCC
>NZ_VOQX01000036.1:0-48757 GCF_016643525.1 Pantoea sp. Morm
TAGACCTGACCGCTGGCCCAGTACAGCGCATCACTGCCCGGCTGATGGCGATCAAACTCACCGCTATATAGTGCCTGCTGTTTCACCAGATCAACCTCCTTTTGCGTGGCATTCACTTCCGCGGTAATTAACGGTGACAGCACCAGACCTAAGGTAATACCGGTGCCCAGAAAAAACAGGCTGGCGATGAGATATAGCACGTTTGATTTTTTTAGCATCCCTACCTCCCTGCAGCAGAATAGCGCTGTACTGCTCTGCCCGATCCTGCTGCTCACTGGTGTTAATAAAATCGTAAAGTCAGGCTAAATATTGATTATCGTGTTGCTGTGCATACTGTGACAGTAACCAGCACTGTTACAACCAATTCTCAACGGCGGCAGGGAAAGCGAGGCGAAGCAGAATAACCAGTGTCAGGGAGTGGCAAAGACAAGGGCCGGCAGTACCAGCCCTGGAGGGAAAAGATCAGTTCAGCAGCGCGAGAATTTCGTCAGTGGTGCCGGTTTCGCGTTTACGCATCTGAGTGCTCACACCTCATTTGTTAGCCAACACATTTTGCGCCGCGCAATAGAATTACTTATATTGTTTGCTGCAGTCAGGCATGCAGGATGTTAGTCAGGTAAGGGAGAAAGGATTCATGACACGTAACATCGCCCCGGGATATTGTGTTGTCGAACGCGCTGGTTCGCTGGAGTACCAGGCCAGAGAATTGTTTCGCGACACCCGTGCTCCAGCAGTTACCATGTTTATGCAGTTGAACGCTGACACGCCCTGGTTAAGGCCGGGACAGATATTAATCGTCGCCGATCCTGAAACTCAGGCTCCTCTGACGCTGCATGCCTTGACAGCTTTGAGACAGGCTAAGCACAGAATTAACAATGCATTAATTGGCGTCAGTGTTAATGAAGCGGATTTTATGCAAAAACATTATGCCACCATTGCTGCATTAACGAGTGCCGGCAATCAGATTTTTGGTATCACAGGGGATGCCGGAGCAAAATATTTCAGTGCAATAGAGCAGACGTTAATAAAAATAGAGGCCAGTTATCAGAATCAGTTTCGCGCACAGGGAACCCTCATTAGCCAGCAGTTCTTTGTTGAGCGTAATCAATTGCTGAATCAATTAAAAGAACTAGTCAATAAGCCTGTACTCAAAAACCTCTCCCGCTATACCATTAAATTCCAGCAGTACGAAAATATGAAACGAGCGCTAAATCTTTCAAGCCGCTCAATAGTACATGAGTGGTCGACTGTGGGTTTGGGAGGCATACCAGGCTATTCAACCTATGTCGGCAATGCCGCCAAAGCGGCACGTTTTCTTAAGATGGGCGGCTATGTGGGTATTGCGTTTTCTTTTGCCGGGGCGACGAATGATGTTATGAAGGCCTGTACGGTTGGACGTGAGGGTGAGTGCAGTAGATCTGCGTTTAGGGAGTATTCGAAATTTGGACTCTCAACCACTGCGGGTATTGGCGCTGGCGCTGCAGGATCGGCGATTGGCCTGGGTTTTTGCACGGCTATCGGGATAGCCACGGCAGGAGTGGGAGGCGTTGCCTGCGCAGCGGTCGGTTCAGTTGCTGCGGGTTATGCAGCCGGGGAGTTTATGAACTGGGGTGTCGACGCTTTTTATAATCATATGGGCTTATAAATGACAATTAAATTTCTTGGCATATTTATCATTGGGCTATGTTTAGCCAGCTTCTTATTATCCATATTGATTTATGCTTATAACAGAAAGAAATATTACACGCTTTTGGAAGAGTTTCAAAAAAAACACGTATTCCCGGCCCCCTACTCATTTCATTGCCTTGTGGGATTTTTTGGCGCTGCGCCCATGTCATATTTTTTTATGGGCATTATGAAAAAAAAGAAAAATTTTTTCCTTAACCGCGATAGCAGCGCATATGATTTTTTTGATGATAACAAGGGCAAATCTATCGGATGGATATCTGCACTTTATTACGCACATATCACCAGTTTCATCTGTGGTGTATTGATAGCCCTTCTGGGTGCTGCACTTGAGTTAAAAGCGAGATTTTTTCCATAACAGGACCGATTTCTGATTCAGACCTGACGCAGCATTCCCGTAACAGGAAAATGCTTAACAGCAGGATGACATCTGCCAGAAGACGGTTGGCTGCGGCAGGAAAATATTGAGAACAGGGCCGGCAGCACCAGCCCTGGAGGGAAAAGATCAGTTCAGCAGCGCGAGAATTTCGTCAGTGGTGCCGGTTTCGCCGAGGCGCGGGAAGATGCGCTCAATGCTGTTGTGGTGGGTTTCGGCGTTCAGGCAGCTCATCGCATCGGTCGCCAGCGTAACGTTGTAGCCCAGCTCGTACGCCTGACGCGCCGTGGATTCCACGCCAATACTGGTGGCAATCCCGCACACCACCACCTGAGTTACTCCACGTTGATTTCGCCCGGCTGCGGTGTCATTTCGGGACCAACATACCCGGCAGTTGTTCGCGCGAAACGCCTGCGTCAACTGTATGGCAAGTGCAACCATTTCACCCAGGTCCTCCGCTAATTGCGGTGTCTGCTTGTTGATTCATGAGAAACATATCCATCCGAATAGGAGACTTATCCAATAAGGAATTGTCTACTTTCTGAACCGGGCTAGTTCGTTTAGCTTTTTAAGTCATCAAGACACTAAAGCCCTGTTGCAATTAGTTATTTAATGAGAAAAATTTTTCCTGAATGCGGATTTTTAGTGCATAAAGTGCATAAGAGTAGCCGGTGCCATGTTTGTCAATAATCAGATGTGCAGGGACGAAAACAAATAGGGCACCCGAAGAAGTGACCCATTTGTTTTATTTGATGTATCCAACTTTAGTTTTTAGATACTACATCGCCGACGCATTTTACAGTCGACCAGCAGTTATGAGCCCAATCAACTCCTCCAGATTTACATACGGCATTGACAACTGCATCGCCACCCATAATGGCAGCTTTATAACGCATATTCTCCAGTGCTTCAGAACCGGTCGCGACATCTGGTCCAGTGGTGGTTGCGAAAATATTTCCGCTCATCTCGGTCACCATTGTTGAACTACCGGCACGACGAGCGCAACTCATCCCCATAACCTCACCAAGAATTCTGGCTTTTGGATAAGGATTGTTGGAGTAACCTTCCATATTGGCAAACTTTACCCTTGCATCCCTCGGCATATCCTCTATGTCATCAGAGGCGCAGCCTACAAGCAATGCCGCCAATATCAAAATCGCCAATCCACTCTTCATTCACCATCCTCAGATAATTATTGTGTAGGGAATCTTATAACGGAGTTTGAAAAACGTGAAGTAGATACTCATATAACTATGACCTCACTCAATCGTTAAACGTTTGTTTTTATGATTAAGTGCCAGGAAAGGGATTGCTTTACTAACGTGTTGCTTAAAAGATAGGCGCTCTGCCACACAACCACATCAGCACGAATGAAAGAGGCCCGTTCATACGACCCTGGCGAGCGAATTTGGCATGGCCTTTGCTAACTGAATCTGGAACCAAAGAGAGTTTCTGATTTCTCATCCGCACTCTTGCAATGGATGTCTTACCTGAAAAATTTTTATCCGCTTCTCTGCCTTTAAAGAATATAGTAAATTCGCCAGCGGTACATTTGCTGGTATGACTGGAGGGACGCTGGGTGCATCTGCTGGTATCGGTATCTGTTTTGCTATAGGCATAGCCACTGCAGGAGCCGGAGGGGTTGCTTGCGCCGCTGTAGGTTCATTAGTGGCTGGGACTGCTGCCAGCTCAGCAAGTGATTATCTTATGGATCTATGGTTGAAATAGCATGAACACGACTCTTTCTTATGTTGCTCTCGGATGCGCGATCATCCCTTTTTTTATAACTACGCTACAGTTTATTATTTATTTAATCAACAAACGCAAATATAACACTTTGTTATCGCGATATCTCGACAGCGCATTCGAATTACCACCACTGTATAGATTCTACGGCTCCATGGGTTTTTTTGGCTCTTTTGGCATGTCCTACTTCTTCTCCAGGCTTAAAAAAGGCCAGAAAATTATTTTTCAACCCAAAGAGCAGGCGGCTATTTCTACCTTTCTTAATGCTATCGATGTAAACGTAACAAAGTGGCTTGACACTTATTATTACCTGTCAATATTTTCATTACTTTTATATGCGGTTTTTGTGGTAATGAGCCTGATAAAAATGGTTACTGTGCAACTTTAAAGCTCACATTTTGGGCTGATTTTTTTATTAAATAAACTATTCATCGCCAGCCTAACATCCAGCATCGCCAGACAGCCTTCAGGGAGCCGCAAAGATAAGGGCCGGCAGCACCAGCCCTGGAGGGAAAAGATCAGTTCAGCAGCGCGAGGATTTCGTCAGTGGTGCCGGTTTCGCCGAGGCGCGGGAAGATGCGCTCAATGCTGTTGTGGTGGGTTTCAGCGTTCAGGCAGCTCATCGCATCAGTCGCCAGCGTAACGTTGTAGCCCAGCTCGTATGCCTGACGCGCCGTGGATTCCACGCCGATACTGGTGGCAATCCCGCACACCACCACCTGCGTCACGCCACGCTGCTGCAGCTGCTGGTGCAGATCGGTATTGTGGAACGCGCCCCAGGTTTTTTTCGTTACGCTGATATCGCCCGGCTGCGGTGTCATTTCCGGCACCAGCACCGCCCAGTCTGCCGGCAGAGCAGCATCGTGGCGCGGCTGCTGATTGCGGCCCGGGGCGCCGCCCGCCACGTTCACCAGCACCACCGGCAGCTGTTTCGCGCGAAACGCCTGCGTCAGCTGCGTGGCGCGTGCAATCACTTCATCCGGATGGTGCGGCGTAACCGGCAGGCGGACGATGCCGTGCTGCAGGTCGATGACAATCAGGGCGGTTTGGGCATCTAACGTGGTGACAGCCATGGTGAGTCCTCTCAAATTAGTGGTCAGCGAGTCGTTGCAGTAAGGGAATGGCGGCCAGCAGCGTTTGCTGCTCCTGCGGACTGAGCAGGCTGCTGATACTGTGCAGCAGCCAGTCGTCACGCTGGGCGCGATTGCTGGCGATGAGCTGCAGGCAGGCAGCGGTAGGCTGATAACGGGTTTTGCGGCCATCCTGCGCATCGGCCACGCCCTGTACCAGGCCCAGCGTCTGCAGGCTGGCGACCGTGGCACTCATTGACTGGCTGCGCACCCCTTCGCGCGCGGCCAGCTCGGTCACCGTCATTGCGCCGTCGCGCACCAGATATCCCAGCACGGAAACCTGCGGCCAGGTGAGATCGCCCGGCGGGGCCGATTCACGCAGGCGGCGCATCAGTTTGCCATTGATGCTGCGTAACGCGGCAGCGGCGCTAATCAGCTCGCTCATCGCCCTTCTCCTTTACTGATGAGACCGCAGTATATAAATACGCAGGCAAACTGTGTAGTTTGCCTTCGTATCAATTTGTAATTGCACATCCCGCCGCTCAGCTGCGCTGCAAATAGTGAATCAGGCTATGAAAGCGCAACGGGCTGGCCAGCGGATTGCGATAGCTGTGCGGCTGATCGGCGGCGAACTGGCTGGCTTCTCCGGCCTGCAGGCGACGCCAGCTGCCCGCCATGCCCAGCAACAGCTCACCTTCCAGCACCACCACCTGCTCAATCACTCCGCTTTCGTGCGCTGACGAATCGCTTTGCGCGCCCGCCGCCAGCGTCACTTCCAGCAGATCGAAGCGCAAACGCGCGTCATACGGCAGCAGCGGCCTCACCTGCATTTGTGCATTGGGCTGGCTGAAGGTCGCCACATCGCCCGACGGCTGAGCCCCGCTCTGCACAAAAAAGGAGAACGGCACATTAAAGCCGGTGGCGATTTTCCATAGCGTGGCGATCGTTGGACTTGACTCGCCGCGCTCAATCTGACCGAGCATGGCTTTACTCACGCCAGTGCGCGCCGCCGCCAGCGTCAGGCTCCAGCCATTGGCCTGACGCAGCTGCTTCAGCGCCTGGCTGAGATGTTGATGCAGATTTTCCATGAATTCTCCTGAAAAGCGGGCGCGCAGTGTACCACTTGTGCGCGCCATACCGTGCGTGCCACAATGTGCGTTATAACGCACAACAGGATGTGATTCCATGACCACTGCAACTGTTCGTCCGGCTTTTTCCTTTCCGATGCTGATTTCCGGCCTGATCGCCGTGCTGGTCGGCTACAGCAGCACCGCGGCGCTGATCTTCCAGGCGGCGCAGGCTGCAGGCGCCTCACCGGCGCAGATTGGCGGCTGGCTGTCGATGCTGGGCGTGGGCATGGGGCTGGCGTCACTCGGTCTGTCGCTGTGGACGCGGATGCCGGTGCTCGCCGCCTGGTCGACGCCGGGTGCCGCGCTGCTGGCCACCAGCGTGCACGGTCTGACGCTGAATGAAGTGGTCGGGGTGTTTGTCGCGACCAATCTGCTGATTGTGCTGAGCGGCGTGACCGGCCTGTTTGCCCGGCTGATGAACCACATTCCCCAGTCGCTGGCGGCCGCGATGCTGGCGGGGATTCTGCTGCGTTTTGGCATCGGCACCTTCAGCGGCTTACCGGATCATTTTGCCCTGTGCGGCAGCATGTATCTGGTATGGCTGCTGGGCCGCCGCTGGCTGCCGCGTTATGCCATTCTGCTGGCGCTGGTGACGGGCGTGCTGGTGGCGCTGGGTCAGCGCGCCATCCACTTTCCGCCTCATGCGCTAACGCTGAGCGTGCCGGAATTTATCATGCCGCACTTTAATCCTGCCGCGCTGATTGGCGTCGGCTTGCCCTACTTCCTGGTGACCATGGCATCGCAGAATGCGCCCGGTATTGCCACGCTGCAGGCGCATGGTTACCGGCCGCCGGTCTCCGCGCTCACCGGCTGGACCGGCCTGATCGCGCTACTGCTGTCGCCGTTCGGTGGCTTTTCGGTGTGTATTGCGGCGATCACCGCCGCGATCTGCATGGGCGATGATGTCGATCCGGACCCGGCGCGCCGCTGGGTGGCTTCCGCGCTGGCGGGCGTGTTTTATCTGCTGACCGGCTTTACCGGCGCGCTGATTGCCGTGATGCTCAGCGCATTGCCGCCGGTGCTGATCGCCACGCTGGCCGGTCTGGCACTGCTGGCCACGCTGGCGGGCAGTCTGCAGCGCGCGCTGGCGGAACCCGCGCAGCGCGACAGTGCTATCGTGGCATTCCTGATCACCGCCAGCGGCACCTCCCTGCTCGGCGTCGGTTCGGCGTTCTGGGGCCTGATCGGGGGCGTCCTCACCCATTTGCTGCTCAGCCCACGCCGGAACGGTTAATATTTCACCACCCCGCGTACCGTGGGGGGAATAACGCCCTGTTTTCCCCCCTTTTTCCCCCGTTTGATTGCGGCGCATTTGGCTTAAGATCACTACCATCGCCCATCACACCCGATGTTTGGCTTCAGATAACCACCGATAAGGGCCCAACGAGTGGCAAAAACTTTTCTGCGCAGCGGTAATCTCGACGCGTTACTGGCACTGGGGGAGAACGGCCAGCCGGTCTGGGCTTCTGCCCTGCAAATTCGCGAAACGTTACGTTTGCGCCGCCAGACGACACTGGCCAACTGCCTCGCGATCCCGCAGGCCAACGAGCGCGGTGACCGCCTTGACTGGTACGCGCCATTCAGCGGCAAAGTGAAATCCTGGCTGGCGGCCAGCGATCGCGAAAAGCGTCAGGCGCTGGATCAGCTCACCCTTAATCAGCAGGATTTGCAGGCGCTCAGCCTGCGCGCCCGGGATGCCGACAATCCGGCGATGCGCCTGTTTGGGGCGCTGCTGGCAAAGACGCTGCAGTTTCCCGATCAGCAATACGTCTATCTGGTGGATGGCAAGCCGGTGATCACCTTCTGGGGCTTTGTCGACCCGCAGGCGCGCACGCGTGATGATGCGCTGGCCTGCCTGCGCGACAGCCTTTATGAAGAACTGCCGCCGCTGGTGGTGCCCGCGCCGGAGCCAGAAAGGGCTGCCGCGCCTGAACCGGTTGCGGCCCCCGTTGTGGCGGAGCCCGAGCCGGAACGGCTGGCGGAACCCGAACCACAGCCCGAACCCGCACCGCTGAGCGTTGTCGCCGACACGCCCGCGCGGAAGAAATCCGCACTGCGCCCGCTGCTGCTGGTGCTGCTTCTGGCCGCTGCTGCCGCAGCGGGTGTGGCCTTCTGGTTACACGACGCGCCGGTCCAGCCGGCAGAAACCGAAACCGCGCCTGTGGTCAGCGCCGCGCCCGCGCTGGCCCCGGCGATGCTGGCGAAAGCACAGACGCTGGCCGCCACGCTGCCGCACAGCAGTGCGACGGTGACGCCTGCGCCGGCACCGGCTGCCCCACCGGCACCGCCGGAGGTCGTAGCGGAACATACCGAACCGGCCAAAGCGGACGATCTGGTGATGACGGCCGATGACGCGCGCCTTGGCTCGGTGAAATTTATCAATGGTACCTGGCGCGTGACGCTGCGTCAGACCAATCTGCCGACCGGAAAGCCGCCGAGCCTGCGCTATCAGATCCGCAACGGTAAAGGCAGCGCAGTGATTACCCAGGGCGACAATATTCGCTGTAAAGCCGATGTCACCGCCGCCATGACCAGCGCCGGCACCATGGTAGTGCGCAGCCGCTATACTGCCAGCTGCAGCGATAAATCACGCTATCGCATGCCGGAGCTGGTGTGCAAAGCCGGTGATGGCATTGCCAGCTGTACGGCGCAGTATGGCGCCGATCAGGTGTTCCCGTTGACGATTAAGCGTGAGAGTAAGTAACCATGTTGGCTCCACTGATTGATGACAAACAGAAAATCACGCTGATCGAAGACAGCGGTGTGCAGTTTCTTGATTTTGGTTTGCGCCTGCCCGCGCTTCAGGCGCGGCGGCAGTTTGTGCGCCAGACCGCCAATGGTCCGCTGCTGCGCCTCAACGTTGATGGCAACAGCGGCAAGTTTCTGCTCTATCCGCAGGATGGCGGTGCCGCTGAGGTAGTGCGCCCGGAGACCGATATCGCGCTGGCCGATTCCCTGACGCTGCTGGCCGGGCAGTGGCTGCCGCTGCCGGTGCTGCGCTGTTCCAGTGGCCGTCGTTTCATCGGTGGCCCGGATAACTGGGCGCGTCTGCGCCTTGCGCCGCTCAGCCAGCCCGACGCGGCGGGCAATACCCATCGCATCACCCTCGCCTTCGATACGCGCCTGGTGGCCGACACGGACGGCGGTGAGCAGCTGGGGTTGAGCAAAGCCGATGCGCAGAACGGCGTCAGCTTTGCGCTGGCGTGGCACAACTATGAACTGGGCGAGTTCCTCGACCTCACCTGGGTTGACGGCTGGCTGCGCGAGACGTTCAGCCAGCAGGTGTATGCGCTGGAATCACGCCGCGAGCAGGAAGTGAACCAGGCGCTGCGCGAATTTGAATATCAGGCGCACTATCTCAACGTGCTGGAACTGCTGGGCGAACAGCTCGATCTGGCAGAAATCACTATCCAGGCGGCCTCACCGCAAACGCCGGCGGTCAACGTGGATATCATTCTCGACGTCGGCAACTCGCATACCTGCGGCATTCTGGTGGAAGATCACCCCGAAGAGAGCAACGGCCTGCGCCAGACCTATGAGCTGCAGCTGCGCGATCTGTCGCAGCCGCACCAGGTCTACAACGAGCTGTTCGACAGCCGACTGGAGTTTGCCGAGACGCACTTTGGCAAAGCCAACTTCTCGCTGGAGAGCGGCCGCGAAAACGCGTTTATGTGGCCCTCACTGACCCGCGTCGGTCGCGAAGCCAGCCGCCTGGCGCTGCAGCGCGCCGGCACCGAGGGCAGCACCGGCCTCTCCAGCCCGCGCCGCTACTTATGGGACGAAGCGCGTTATCAGCCAGGCTGGCGCTTCAACGCCAGCGGCGGCAGCGACGAGCCGCAGGCCACCGCGCTGCCGTTTACCCTGTTGCTCAACGATGAGGGGCAGCCGCTGCATGCCCTGCCGGAAGATGACCGCCTGCCGGTGTTTTCTGCCAGCTACAGCCGCAGCTCGCTGATGACCTTTATGCTGTGTGAGCTGCTGGCGCAGGCCATGATGCAGATGAACAGCGTGGCCCAGCGCCAGCGTATGCCGCAAAGCCAGGCGCCGCGCCAGCTGCGTCATGTGATCCTGACGCTGCCATCAGCCATGCCGAAGCCGGAGCGGGAAATTTTCCGTCGCCGCATGCAGGAAGCCATCGCGCTGGTGTGGAAAGCCGAAGGCTGGCATCCGGCCGACGCCGCGTTTGACGCCACCAGTCAGGCACACAGCCTGCGGCCGGTACCGGATGTGCAGATGGAGTGGGATGAAGCCACCTGCGGTCAGATGGTGTGGCTGTTTAACGAAACCCAGGTGAATTTTGCCGGTCGCGCGGAAGATTTCTTCAGCAGCATGGCGCGCCCGGATCGCCCGCGCGAAGCGGATGAGCTGCCGGGCAAAAGCCTGCGCATCGCCTCGATTGATATCGGCGGCGGCACCACCGACCTCGCCATCACCCAGTATCGTCTGGATGATGGTCAGGGCAACAACGTGAAAATCACCCCGCGCCTGCTGTTCCGGGAAGGGTTTAAAGTGGCCGGCGATGACATTCTGCTGGACGTGATTCAGCTGTGGGTCCTGCCCGCGCTACAGCAGAGTCTGCAAAAAGCCGGCCTGGCGCTGGCGGAACCGCTGATGAACAAGCTGTTTGGACACGACAGCCGCATGGACGGTCAGGCCACGCTGCGCCAGCAGGTCACCCTGCAGCTGTTTATTCCGCTGGCGCAGGCGGTGCTGGAGCGCTATGAAAACTGGAATCCGCTCGACAGCCACAGCGAAATTAACGCGCTGTTTGGCGAGCTGGTGCCGCAGAAGCCAGCCAGCAGCGTGCTGGCGTTTGTCAACGGAGAGATTCAGCGCACGCTCGGCGGCGACAGCCGTTTCGATCTGCTTGACGTGCCGCTGGTGGTGAGCATGGCGCAGCTGCATGCTGAGTTCCTGCAGCACCGGATGGCGATCATCCCGGCGCTACGCGCCATGTGCGAAGTGGTTTCCCTCTATCAGTGCGATGTGCTGCTGCTGACCGGTCGCCCGTCGCGCTTCCCGGGCATTCAGGCGCTGGTGCGTCATTTGCAGCCGCTGCCGGGCAGCCGCATTTTGTCGCTGGAGGGGTATCACACCAGCGACTGGTATCCGTTCAACAAACAGGGACGCATTGATAACCCGAAATCCACCGCGGCGGTCGGTGCCATGCTGTGTCTGCTGGCACTTGATCTGCGTCTCAGCAGCTTCTGGTTCCGCGCCGGCGATTTTGAACCCTACTCGACCATTCGCTACCTTGGCGTGCTGGATGAAAACGCCACGCTGAGCGATGACAATCTGTGCTACAGCGAGATTGATCTCGACAGCCACAGCTTCGCGCTGGACCGTAAAAGCAGCTTCCGCATTCGCGGTAATGTCTGCCTCGGTTTCCGCCAGCTGGAGAACGACCGCTGGCCGGCGACACCGCTCTACAGCCTGAGCATTACCGATCCGCAGCTGGCGCGCCAGGTAGCGGGCGAAAGCGTGCTGCGCATCAGGCTGGCGGTACAACCGGGGCCGGATAACCTCGGCCCGGAGCGGCTGGTACTGAGCGAGGCGCGCATGGACGATGGCACGCGCGTGCCGCTGGAGCAACTGAGTCTGAAACTGAATACGCTGTCGGCCACCGGCAACGCCAATGCGCAATACTGGATCGACAGCGGGAGCGTGTGTAAACGATGAGAACTGCCAAAAAAGCTACGCCGGCGACGCCTGCTAAACGCCTGGGCCTGCTGCAGGAGACGGTTGACGGCGCGCTGAACTGGGTGGAGAGCCACCAGGCGCACTCACCGCGTCTGGCGCTGGAAGCCGATACGCTGCGGCTCCAGCTGCGTCGCGCCCGCGTTGAAAGCCACGCGCTGGCGCGACAGCTGGCGCGGCCGGTCACCCTGGCGCTGTTTGGTCAGTCGCAGGCGGGTAAAGCCTGGCTGCTGAGTGAAATGGTCGGCGACGCGCAGGGCCAGCTGATCGCCCGTCTCGGCGACAAAACCCTGAACTATTTTCAGCACATCAATCCCGGCAATCTCGATTTTGCCATCGCCACCCGTTTCAGCCATCAGCGTGAAGCGCAGTCTGGTGCGTGGCCGCTGGAGATGACGCTGCTGAGCGAAGCCGAGCTGATTCGTCTGATGCTGGCCTGTGCCAGCGCGGACACCCAGCCGGACAGCGCGGCGATTGATGCCGCGCTGCAGCGCCTGCAGCGCCATCGCCAGAGCGAGATGCAGCCCGGCCTCGACAGCGACGCGCTGGTGACGCTGTGGGCGTGGCATCGCCGCCAGCCCGACCACGCCGAAGTGCTGGACCGTCATTTCTGGCCGCAGGCGATTGAGCTGGCACCGTGGCTCAACGTGGACGACCGCGTGCAGCTGTTTGCGCTGCTGTGGCCGCAGCGTCCGGCGCTGAATGAAACCCTGCGCAGCCTGCTGCATCTGCGCCATCAGCTGCGGCACGCGCCGCGCGTGCTGGCACCGCTCAGCCTGCTGGTGGATGACGCCTCGCTGCCCGCTGAAAAGCTCATCGGCCATGATGCCGACCTGAACGAATTGATTGAAGTGTGTCCGGTTGTCGCCAACCGCGTGGGCAAACCGCAGTCGGTACCGCTCGGCTGGCTGGCGCTGCTGACGCTGGAAATCACCCTGCCGCTCAGTTCGACGCCGCGTCAGGCGCTGTATGACGAAGCCGATATGCTGGAGCTGCCCGCACCGGGCACGCCCGCCGACCGCGATCAGCAGGACGAGCGCGCAAGGCTGCAGGCGCGTGATGCGCTGCGCGCCAGTCTGCTGGAACAGAAACGTGCCCTGCTGCCGGGCTTCTATGCCGCGCGTCAGGGCATCGATTTAATGCTGATTTGTACCGCCGCCAGCCAGCGTCAGGATGCGGATCTCGCCGCCAGCGCGCTGCGCGAGTGGCAACTGCAGCAGAGTGCGACGGCCAGCGCAGACAAGCCGCGCCTGATTTGGGCGATTACGCCGCACGATGCGCGCTATCAGCAGTCGCAAATTAACGTCGATGAAGCGGTACAGCGGCAGATTGGTCAGCCGGGCCAGAGCTGGGGCTCAATGCTGGCGCGCGATCGCGCCGGCGTCGACCGCATGAGCAGCTGGCTGCAGGATGAGATGCAGCCAGAGGCACGGCGCGACCGGCTGGCGCTGCAGCTCAGCACGCTGCAGCAGAAACTGGTGGAGCGTCTGCAGCCGTGGACCGAAGCCAGCGCCACGCCGGAACAGGCCGCGCGGAAACAGGCCATCGCCGATACGCTGCTGAAGTGTTTACAGCATCGCACCGGCCTGCACGGCGAGCTGCTTGAGCGTCTGCAGCCGTCGCGCGAGGCGGTGCGCCAGCTGTGGCTGAGTCAGAGCCACGGCAGCACGCCGTCCACCGGCGGCCAGCCAGCCGCGGTGGAGCAGAGCTATTTTGGTATTGGTTTTGAGTTTGACCTGTTTAACGATGAGCCGGTAACCACCGCCGAACCGCGCAGCAGCAGCGGCCAGCGCGATCAGCAGTTTCCTCAGCAGGTGTTCGCGCTGTGGCTGGCGCACCTGCGTCAGCTGCCGGAGAGCCAGAGCCTGCTGGCGCTGCTCAACGTTGATAAGCCGACGCTGGAACTGCTGGTGGAGGAGCTCATCACCGCCAGCTTCCGTCTGCAGGTGCTGAGCAAACTGCAAAGCGCGCTGAACGAAACAGAGACGCAGGCCAGTGCCCATGAAGCGCGCACCGATCGCCAGGTGTCGCGTGCCATGACAGTGCTGGGTGACTTTGTCGCCTGGCTCGGCTTCCTGCAGCGGGATGAACGTGAACGGCCGCAGAGTCGCGTCAATCGCGGCAGCCCGATTTTCGCCCGCCCACCGGCGCCCAGCGTCAGCTTTTCGTCAGGCCAGCGTCTGACGCGGCTGTCTGCCGCGCCGGCTAACCACACCGCCTATTACATTTATGACTGGCTGGTGGGGTTAAATTCGCTGATCGTCGAGAATAACGGCTACACCGGCGGCGGCGATTTGTCGGCCAGCGCACGCCAGACGCTGGCGATTATGCTGCTGCCGCTGCACGCGTAGTCAGTGAGTAATCAGGCGCAGCTCACCCGCCAGCTGCTGCGCCGCCTCTTCCAGCAGCGCCAGCACCGGGGCAAACTCCGCGCTGGTGCTGACCTCGGCGACATGCTGCAGATGCAGCGTTGCCGGCAGCGCCATGCCGCCGGTCAGCCAGTCCCACAGCGCATCCAGATTGTAGCCAAAGCATTCACCGCAGCCGCTCTGTTCGACCAGCGCCTGATAAAAGGCCTGGCGCGTGCCCAGCGTGCGAAAATCAAAATGGAGTGTCAGCATAGTCAGGGTACCGGCGTGAAGCTGCGATAGTGATCGGTGGTGAGAAAGATCAGCCCATCAGAAGAGTAAAGCAGACGATCGGCATCGCGGTGGCCGCAGTCGTAATTGACGTCCGCCTCATACCACTGCCGCCCCGCCTGCATCGGCAGCCGCCGTTCGCGGTTACTGAAGCGATCGCCGCCAATCGCCCGCCCTGGCAACACCTCACACAGGTTGCCCTGCGCCGGGTTCCAGCCCTGACGACGTGCCGCGCTTTTGGTGAGATAAAAATCAGGCAAACGGTGATGCTGCTGCAGCCAGCGCGCCACGCGATGTGCATCGGTCAGTTGTGCAATATCCGTCTGTTTTTCTGGCGCAGTACCGCTCAGATGGGGCTTCAGCCCGATCCAGCAAACCACCAGCGCAAACAGTAATCCAATCCAGAGTTTTTTCGACATAGTGACATCCTGAAAGGCAGGACGCCGATAATAGCAGGTTTCAGGCGGGGAAAAACGCGGGCCAGCATGGCTGGCCCTGGCGGAGGTTTACTGCTGCATCGCGCTCGGGGTGTGCGCGGCGTGACGACGCCATGCGCCCGGTGCCACGCCATACTGGCGCTTGAAGCTGCGGTTAAACGACTGCTGTGAATCGAAGCCCAGCGAAATCGCCACGTTGAGGATCGGTTCGTTGGTGGTGGTCAGGCGGTCGGCCGATTTTTTCAGCTTCTTAGCCCGGATGTACTCACCAAGCGGATAGCCGGTGTGCTCTTTGAACATACGCTGCAGGTGCCACTTCGAATAGCCGGCGCGCCCCGCTACGGTGTCCAGATCCAGACGTGCTTCAATGTTGTTATCAATCCAGTCGATCAGATCGTGAATAAAAGCGTCGCTCATCATCCCATTCTCTCCCGTCGCCATGGCGAACAGTATCAGTATCAGTTGCAATTACACTTTAAGGGTGACTGACTATCGCACTTAATGCAAGTTTTATTATTGCATTAAATGCCGCACTCGCCGTAGGGGCTTTCGCTACCTGTTACGAATTGATCAAAACCGCACATAAAGTGTATCAGATATTCTTGCAGATGCAGTTCGCCCAAGCCTACACTCCTGTGGTTTTAATGCAATCTTAAAAGTTGCAGATTTTTCGTACGTCTCCTTTCTTTTTCACCAACGCGGAATAACAACAATGCATCTGCAAACATATGGGGTTCGTCGGGCCGTAAGCCTGTCAGGAGTGATGTTGCTGGGAAGCCTGCTGGCCGGTTGTGATCGCGGTGTGGCGCAAAATGCGCCGCCGCCTCCGCCCGAAGTGAGTGTCGCGCAGGTGGTGCAACAAAAAGTCAGCCAGTGGGATAGCTTCAATGGCCGCATTGAAGCGGTGCAAAGCGTGCAGCTGCGTCCGCGCGTTTCGGGCTACATCGATCAGGTTAACTATCGCGAAGGCGATGAGGTGAAGAAAGGTCAGGTGCTGTTTACCATTGATGACCGCACCTACCGCGCCACGCTGGAGCAGGCGCAGGCCGAACTGGCCAGCGCGCGTAGCCAGGCGGCGCTGGCCCGCAGCGAGTCGGCCCGTACCGACAAGCTGATCGGCACCCAGGTGGTGTCGCGCGAAGAGTGGGAACAGCGGCGTTCTACTGCCAGTCAGGCGCAGGCCAGCGTGCTGGCCGCCCAGGCGGCAGTCGATATGGCGCAGCTGAACCTCGACTTCACCCGCGTCACCGCGCCGATTGATGGTCGCGCCAGCCGGGCGATGATCACCACCGGTAACCTGGTGACCGCCGGCGACAGCGCCAGCGTTCTCACCACGCTGGTTTCACAGGACCGCATGTACGTCTACTTTGACGTCGACGAAGCGATCTATCTGCAGTACCAGGCGATGGCGCGTCAGGGCCAGAACCGCGGTTCGCTGCCGGTAGAGATTGCGCTGACCGGCGAACAGGGTTATCCGCACCGCGGCACCGTCGATTTTCTCGATAACCAGCTGACCGCCAGCACCGGCACCATTCGCATGCGCGCCACGCTCGACAATCAGCAGCGTCAGTTTACCCCAGGCCTGTTTGCCCGCGTGCGGCTGCCGGGCAGCGCAGAATTCAACGCGCTGCTGGTCGACGACCGCGCGGTACTGACCGACCAGGATCGTAAATACGTTTACGTGGTTGATGCGCAGGGCAAAGCCGAACGCCGCGATGTTCAGCTGGGCGATCTGGCTAACGGCCTGCGTATTGTGCAGCAGGGTCTGAAGCCAGGCGACAAGGTGATTGTCAACGGTCTGCAGAAAGTGTTCATGCCCGGTATGCCGGTAAAAGCGCAGCCGGTGGCCATGCGCTCCGCTCAATAATAATCGAGACTGCCCGTTATGGATTTCTCCCGCTTTTTTATCGACCGACCGATTTTCGCCGCGGTGCTGTCGATTTTGATATTTACCACCGGACTGATCGCCATTCCACTCTTGCCGATCAGTGAATACCCCAACGTGGTACCACCCAGCGTGCAGGTGCGCGCAGAATATCCCGGTGCCAACCCCAAAGTGATTGCTGATTCGGTGGCAACGCCGCTGGAAGAAGCGATCAATGGGGTGGAAAACATGATGTACATGAAGTCGGTGGCCGGCTCAGATGGCGTGCTGGTTACCACCGTGACCTTCCGCCCGGGGACCGATCCCGACCAGGCGCAGGTCCAGGTGCAAAACCGCGTGGCGCAGGCTGAAGCGCGTCTGCCGGAAGAGGTGCGTCAGCTCGGCCTGACCACCCAGAAGCAGTCACCTACCCTGACGCTGGTGGTGCATCTGTTCTCGCCCCACGGCAAGTACGATTCGCTCTATCTGCGTAACTACGCCACGCTGAAGGTGAAAGATGAGCTGGCGCGCCTGCCGGGCGTCGGCCAGATTCAGATCTTCGGTGCCGGTGACTACGCGATGCGCGTCTGGCTCGACCCGAACAAAGTGGCGGCGCGCGGCATGACCGCCGGCGACGTGGTCAGCGCCATGCAGGAGCAGAACGTGCAGGTTTCTGCCGGCCAGCTGGGCGCTGAGCCGACGAAGAAAGAGAGCGATTTCCTGCTGTCGATCAACACCCAGGGGCGGCTGGAAGATGAGGCGCAGTTTGGCAACATCATCCTGAAAACCGCCGATGACGGCACGCTGGTGCGCCTGCGTGACGTGGCGCGCATCGAGATGGGCTCCGGCAGCTATGCCCTGCGTTCGCAGCTGAACAACAAGGATGCGGTTGGTATCGGTATCTTCCAGTCGCCGGGTGCAAACGCCATCGACCTGTCGAATGCGGTACGCGCCAAGATGGCCGAGCTGGCAACGCGCTTCCCGGATGACGTGCAGTGGGCCGCGCCGTACGACCCAACGGTGTTTGTGCGTGACTCAATCCGCGCCGTGGTTCAGACGCTGTTCGAAGCCATCGTGCTGGTGGTGTTAGTAGTGATTCTGTTCCTGCAGACGTGGCGCGCCTCGATCATCCCGCTGCTGGCCGTGCCGGTGTCGGTGGTCGGTACCTTCAGCGTGCTCTACCTGCTGGGCTTTTCGCTCAATACCCTGAGCCTGTTCGGGCTGGTGCTGGCGATTGGGATCGTGGTCGATGACGCCATCGTGGTGGTGGAGAACGTCGAGCGTAACATTGAGCAGGGCTTAACACCGGTGGCGGCAGCTCACCAGGCGATGCGCGAGGTCTCCGGGCCGATTATTGCCATCGCGCTGGTGCTGTGTGCGGTATTTGTGCCGATGGCCTTCCTCTCGGGCGTAACCGGTCAGTTCTATAAGCAGTTTGCCGTGACCATTGCCATTTCGACGGTGATTTCGGCGATTAACTCGCTGACGCTCTCTCCGGCGCTGGCGGCGAAACTGCTGAAGGCGCACGGTGCGCCGAAGGACCTGCCGACGCGCCTGATCGATCGTCTGCTGGGCTGGGTGTTCCGGCCGTTTAACCGCTTCTTCCAGCGCAGCTCAGACGGCTATGAATCGATGGTCGGCAAAACCCTGCGCCGGCGCGGTGCGGTGTTTGGCGTGTACGTGCTGCTGCTGGCCGGTGCCGGCTTCATGTTCCACACCGTGCCAGGCGGCTTTATTCCGACGCAGGATAAGCTGTACCTGATTGGTGGCGTGAAGATGCCGGAAGGCTCATCGCTGGCGCGTACCGATGAAGTGATTCGTAAGATGAGCGAAATCGGCATGAACACCGAAGGCGTGGCCTACTCCGTCGCCTTCCCCGGCCTGAATGCGCTGCAGTTCACCAATACGCCCAATACCGGCACGGTGTTCTTCGGTCTGAAACCATTCAGCGAGCGCAGCCGCACTGCGGCGGAAATCAATGCTGAGATCAACGCGAAAATTTCCAAAATCCAGCAGGGCTTCGGTTTCTCCATCATGCCACCGCCGATCCTCGGTCTGGGCCAGGGATCGGGCTATTCGCTGTATGTGCAGGACCGTGCGGGCCTGGGCTATGGTGCGCTGCAAACCGCGATTAATACGCTGTCCGGTGCGGTGATGCAGACGCCTGGCATGATGTTCCCGATCTCCTCCTATCAGGCCAACGTGCCGCAGCTGGATGTGCAGGTTGATCGCGACAAAGCCAAAGCGCAGGGCGTATCGCTGACCGATCTGTTCACGACGCTGCAGGTGTATCTGGGTTCCTCTTACGTCAACGACTTCAATAAGTTTGGTCGTACCTGGCGTGTGATGGCGCAGGCTGACGGGGATTTCCGCGACAGCGTGCAGGATATCGCGAACCTGCGCACCCGTAACGATCGCGGTGAGATGGTGCCGATTGGCAGCATGGTGAACATCACCACCACCTACGGTCCGGACCCGGTGATTCGCTATAACGGCTATCCGGCGGCTGACCTGATTGGCGATGCCGATCCGCGTGTGCTCTCTTCTGCGCAGGCGATGGAAAAACTCGAGGCGATGTCCAGCCAGGTGCTGCCGAACGGCATGAATATCGAATGGACCGACCTGAGCTATCAGCAGGCAACCCAGGGCAACACCGCGTTTATCGTGTTCCCGGTGGCGGTGCTGCTGGCGTTCCTGGTACTGGCGGCGCTGTATGAGAGCTGGACGCTGCCGCTGGCGGTGATCCTGATCGTACCGGTGACGATGCTGTCCGCACTGGTCGGCGTGTGGCTGACCGGCGGCGATAACAACGTGTTTGTCCAGGTCGGTCTGGTGGTGCTGATGGGGCTGGCATGTAAGAACGCTATCCTGATCGTCGAGTTCGCCCGCGAACTGGAGATGCAGGGCAAAGGGATTGTGGAGTCAGCGCTGGAAGCCTGTCGCCTGCGTCTGCGCCCTATCGTTATGACCTCCATCGCCTTTATTGCCGGCACCGTGCCGCTGATTCTGGGCGAAGGTGCGGGCGCCGAAGTGCGTGGCGTCACCGGCATCACCGTGTTCTCGGGCATGCTGGGGGTTACGCTGTTTGGCCTGTTCCTGACGCCGGTGTTCTACGTGACGCTGCGTAAGCTGGTGACGCGCAAGCAGCAGCCGGCGGTGGAAACGCAGACGGTGTAAACGTTAAGGAGTAAAACCCATCCGGGCCACCGTGCCCGGATTTTTTTTGCCTGACGCAGCACGACGATGTTACACAATAACAGCGCGCCTTTGCGCCAGAGCACAGCAGCAGGATTTCACAGGATTTACAGGGGGAGATTGCGCGTACAGAAGCGGAATGGCAAGGTGCGCATCAGCGATGCGCACGGGAGGTTAGCGGTCTTTTTTGCAGAGATCGGCGATTTCGAGGTCAGGCAGCGGTTCGCAGTTGCTGGTATCGTGCTTTTTCAGCTCGTTAAGGGCATCGGCGACGGTGCGGGTTTCCAGCACTTTAAGCGACGCCTCTTCCGCTTGCTCCGCGATCGATTTGAAGTACCAGCACAGGTTGGCGCTGACCAGGCAGCGCGGTGCGACATCGGGGCGCGACGCCCACAGTTTTTTGTCTTCAATCACTGAAGTGTAGATATCGCGCAGCGTGATCTCAGCGGCCGGACGACCCAGATGGATCGAGCCGGTACGGCCAAGCGTCGAGACAATGATGCCATCGCGCGTTAACGGAACCATGAGTTTCCGAATGAAACTGGGGTTCGCTTCAAGACCATACGCCAGAATGGCACTGGTCGAGCGTTTACCCAATTGCTCCGCCATCGCTACGCTCAAAACCATCTGCAAAGCTGTCGGGAAGCGGTAATCTAGCATTTCTGTTTCCTGAGTTGCGGCCTATCTTCTTGTTTTCATACCGCGGCAGTGAATAATCAATGAGCAATAAATATAACAAACACTGTTGCTTTTTAGAATACCGAAAATGCTTTCCGCCCGTGACTAACCTGCGCTATTACCCGCCTTGATATCTACTTAAACTATTGAATTTAGATAAAAATATTCCAACAGGGCATGCCGCTGACCGCTTTAGCACTCTGAGCCTTGCGCAACAATATGCGCGATGTGTCACTTTTTTGCCCCCACCGCTGTAGCTGCGGGCTGGCAAAGGACGTTGTGACAAAGGGACGATCATTTCTGCACGCGTGGTGCGCCGTCTGCGCAACCGACCTTCAGACAAACCATTGTTTCTGTGTAAGAAACAAAAACACACCGGCGAAGGGGCTGCGTCAGGGTCGATTAACCGGTTTCTGAAAGGAATAATATTGATCAGGGTCATGAGTCCCTTGCTATTTTTTGCACAAAATGCGCGCCGTTACTATTTTCGAGGCGCGAAATAATGTCTGTATTATCCCCGGTCGTCGGCGCGTTATTGCTGACCGTTCTCCCGCTGACGGTGGGCATCATCACGGCGGCAACCAGCTGCCTGAACGCGCCAACCTTATGGCAATGCGTACGGATGGCACCGCTGCCTTTCGTTGTCTCGGCTGGCTGCACTCTGCTGTTAAGCGCGTTGTGTTGCCTGCTGCAATATCTGACGGATCGCCACTAAAGCGCAGCAGCGGCCATCTCTGCCCGTTAGCCGTCAGTGGCGATTTCAACCTGCGGATTCCGGAGCGCCTGCCGGCAATTTCCGCTTCAGCACCACCACCAAAAGCACGTTGATGAGCGCCAGCCCGCATAACAGCCACAGCGTAGCCTGCGCGCCGGAATGCTGGAAAATATAGCCGCCAATCAGCGGCGTGAGCGCCTGACCAATCAGCGCCGGTCGCGCCATGCGGCCAACCACAATGGCGTACTCTTCCGGTTTTACCATCGCCAGCGGCAACGTACCGCGCACGATAGCCCGCAAGCCATTTCCTGCACCGTACAGCACCATACTCACCAGCGCCCACGCGGGATAACAGGCCAGCAGCAGTAATCCCAGCGCCACCAGCCCGACTGAGAAGAAAGTGGTCCAGATGGGATGGCCGCGTTTGAACGCCATATCGACAATGCGCGACGCCACCTGGCACGGCCCCAGCAGCGTGCTGATCGCCAGCGCGGCGCTCAGCGAATGCCCGCTCGCCTGCAGCAGAGTAATCAACTGCACCGATATCGCCGTCATGATCACCGACGCGAGGGTAAAGATGCTGCACAGCAGCCAGAACAGCGTGGGGGCCAGCGAATTCTGTGCGGTATGCTGTTGCGTGGCTTTTGGTATGGATGGCGTGCGCGGCGCCGGTAGCGCATACAGGTAAGCCGGCAGCACCGCCAGGCACAACAGCGCGGCAATGGCCAGACAGGCACCGCGCCACTCCAGCCAGTGGATCAGCAGCGCGATGCCGGGCCACACCAGCGAGGTACAGAATCCTGAGATCAGCGTAATACCGGTAATCGCGCCACGCGCCTGGCCGCCATATAAGGTGCCCAGCGTGGCGAACAGCGCGTCATACAGCCCCATCGCCATACCCGCGCCGATAATCAGCCAGGCAAACAGAAACAGCGGCAAACTGTGACTCAGCGCCATGATCACCAGCCCGAGCGCCATCACCGCCCCGCTCGCCGCCAGCAGCCGGCGACCCTGTGCGCGGGCAATCAGCCGACCGCACAGCGGTGCCAGCAGGCCGGAGACCAGAATGCCGAGCGAAAGTGCGCCATACACCCACTGCTGCGACCAGCCGGTTTCCGCGATGATCGGGTTAGCCATCACGGCCATCAAGTAAAATGATCCGCCCCACGACAGGATCTGCACGGCGCCGAGCGTAACGATAGCGGGCGCGCCCGGTTTTGGCTGATACTCCACAGCGAATATCCGTTAACAGGTAAATCACGGTTATAACATGTTCATCCGACAGGAAAAATGCCCGCGCGCCCTGTCGAGCCGAATTCCACGCCGGGTTTCAGCGATTGGATAGATAAACCTTATTATAGTATGTTGTAACTAGTATGCTTGCTTGCTCGCCGCGTCATTCAGTGCCACCCTTTGGTATGTTGTAACTATGGAGAACCGCGATGGCTCGCTATGATTTGGTGGCTGATTTACACGAATGCGTGAATACGCTGGAGCGAGAACTCACTGCACTGCGCGCGTCGGTTGAACAGCAGCCGCTGTTGCTGGCGCGCGTATTCAGCCTGCCGGAAATCGAGAAAGGCAAAGAGCATGATGAAATCAACCGCATCGCGGTGACCCAGCATCTCGGTAAACGCGCGCGCGAAATGGCCCTCGCCCACTATTGTCGCCTGTTTATGCAGCATCAGTCAGAAAAACTCAGCACCAAAGCGGCGGTGCGTCTGCCTGGCGCCCTCTGCATTGAGGCGGATGAGGCAGCCAGCCAGCGACTGGAGCAGCAGGTCACGACCATCAACACCCTTAAACAGCGGCTGGAGCAATTGATCACCGTCGACTCCGGCCTGCCGAGCGAGGCGCGTTTTGAGTTTGTGCACCAGCATCTGCGTGGCCTGATCACGCTCAACGCCTACCGCAGCGTCACGCTACTGCAGGCGCCGGATACGCTGCGTTTTGGCTGGGCGAATAAAAACATCATCAAGAAGGTGACGCGCGAGGCTATCGTCGGGCAGCTGGAGCGCAGCCTGAAGGCGAACCGCGCGCAGGCGCCGTGGACGCGCGAACAGTGGGCAGAGAAAGTGCAGCAGGAGCTGGAGCGGTTGCGGTCATTGCCGGACGGCGCGCAACTGAAGATCAAGCGGCCGGTTAAAGTGCAACCTATCGCGCGGCTGTGGCGCGCCAGCGAGAAAAAACAGCTGCAGCTGGCCTGCCCTTCGCCGCTGCTGGTGTTGTGTCGCGATCGTACGCAGGTGCCGACGCTGGGTGAACTGCTGGATTACGATGCTGAAAACATCGCGCACCGTTACAAGCCGCTGGCGCAGCCGCTGCATTTGATCATCCCGCGGCTGCATTTATGGAGTGACCGTCTGTAAGGCAAAAAAACAGCGCGACAGGTCGCGCTGTGGTGCCCGGCAGTAAAGCTATTGCTTCATGCTGCCAACCATCTCTTCCGGCCGCACCCATTCGTCAAACTGCGCTTCGGTCAGGTAGCCGAGCTTCAGCGCCGAGGCTTTCAGCGTCAGCCCCTGTTTGTGCGCCTGCTTGGCAATTTCCGCCGCTTTGTCATAGCCGATATGGGTATTCAGCGCGGTAACCAGCATCAGCGACTCGTTGAGCAGCTGATCGATGCGCTCGCGGTTGGGCTCAATGCCCACCGCGCAATGGTGATTGAAGCTGTCCATGCCGTCTGCCAGCAGCCGTACCGACTGCAGGAAGTTGTGGATCACCATGGGCCGGTAGACGTTGAGTTCGAAGTTACCGGACGCACCGCCCATGTTCACCGCCACATCATTGCCCATCACCTGGCAGCACAGCATGGTCAGCGCTTCACACTGGGTAGGATTGACTTTGCCTGGCATGATCGAGCTGCCGGGCTCATTTTCCGGAATGCTGATTTCACCGATGCCGCAGCGCGGACCGGACGACAGCCAGCGCACGTCGTTAGCGATTTTCATCAGCGAGGCGGCCAGGCCTTTCAGCGCGCCGTGCGCATGCACCAGCGCATCGCAGGTCGCCAGCGCTTCAAACTTGTTGGGCGCAGTGACAAAGGGTTGCTGCGTCAGGTCGGCCAGCGCTTTCGCCACGCGCACCGCATATTCCGGATGGGTATTCAGGCCGGTACCGACTGCGGTACCGCCCAGCGCCAGCTCGGCGACGTGCGGAATACTGTGTTCGATGTGCTTCAGATTGTGCTCCAGCATGGCAACCCAGCCGGAAATCTCCTGGCCGAGCGTCAGCGGTGTGGCGTCCTGCAGGTGGGTACGACCAATTTTAACGATGTCTTTAAACGCGGCGGATTTCTCGCTCAGGGTATTTTTCAGCACCTCAATTTGCGGAATCAGCTGTTCGCGCAGCGCAATCACCGCAGCAACGTGCATCGCCGTCGGGAACACATCGTTGGAGCTCTGGCTCTTGTTAACATCATCATTCGGATGCACTTTGCGCGACATGCCGCGCTCGCCGCCCAGCAGTTCGCTGGCGCGGTTCGCCAGCACTTCATTCATGTTCATGTTGGTCTGGGTGCCGGAGCCGGTCTGCCAGATGGCCAGCGGGAACTCGTCGCTGTGCTGGTCGGCCAGCACCTCGTCAGCGGCGTCGATAATCGCCCCGGCCCGTTCAGCCGGCAGCAGCCCCAGATCGCGGTTAACCTGGGCGGCGGCGCGCTTGGTCAGCGCCAGCGCATGCACCAGCGCCACGGGCATCTTCTCGGTGGAGATACGGAAGTGCTCCAGCGAACGCTGCGTTTGTGCGCCCCACAACTTATCTGCCGGAACTTCGATCGGACCCATTGAATCTTTTTCAATGCGGTTGGCTGCCATGACTACGTCTCCTTAGCTCAGATTTTGAGGTTTCCGCCTAAGTCGTCTTCCCGCGACGCCTTAGAGCGAGCAAGATTGTCACATACAAGAAATTAACATTATGCGAGCCCATCGCGTTTATTGCACTTGTTCGTGTATTTTCTATGGCACTTTCTGCTTTAATACGCTTATTTACTTACCGTTATTAAGGGTAAACGATGCAAAAATTGAACAATTCGCTGCAAAATTATGCATGGGGCAGCAAAACCGCGCTGACCGAACTCTACGGCATCGAAAACCCGCAGGGATTGCCGATGGCGGAATTATGGATGGGCGCGCACCCCAAAAGCCCCTCTACCGTTGAAGTGAATGGCGTCACCCGTTCGCTGCGTGACGTGATCAATGACGATCAGGTCGCGACGCTGGGGGCTGCGGTAGCGCAGCGTTTCGGTGAGCTGCCGTTTCTGTTTAAAGTGCTGTGCGCCGATCAGCCGTTATCGATTCAGGTGCATCCCAGTAAAACTGCCGCAGAAGCCGGTTTCGCGCGTGAAAACGCGGCGGGCATTCCGCTCAGCGCCGCCGAGCGCAACTATAAAGATGCTAACCACAAGCCCGAACTGGTGTATGCCCTGACGCCGTTCCAGGCGATGAACGGCTTTCGCGAACTGCCTGAGATTGTCTCGCTGCTGGAGCCGGTCGCGGGCGCGCATCCGCAGATCGCCCATTTCCTCGAAAACGCCAGCGAAGCCGCGCTGGCTAAACTGTTCGCTACCCTGCTGTCGCTGAAAGACGAAAGCAAAACCCGCGCGCTCGGCGTACTGAAATCCGCGCTGAACGCGCGCGAAGGCGAACCGTGGCAGACCATCAAAACGATCGCCAGCGACTACCCGGACGATAATGGCCTGTTCTCACCGCTGCTGCTGAATGTCATCACCCTGCAACCGGGTGAGGCGATGTTCCTGTTCGCCGAAACGCCGCATGCCTATCTGAAAGGCGTGGCGCTGGAAGTGATGGCCAATTCGGATAACGTGCTGCGCGCCGGCCTGACGCCGAAATTCATTGATATTCCGGAACTGCTGGCCAACCTGAAGTTCGAGGCCAAACCGGCGGCGACGCTGCTCACACAGCCGCAGGCACAGGGCGACAGCCTCAACTTCCCGATTCCGGTAGAGGATTTTGCCTTCGCCATCCATACGCTTTCGGCCACGCCGCAAACGCTGGCACAGCACAGTGCCGCCCTGCTGTTCTGCATCGAAGGCCAGGCGGTGATTGAAAAGGCCGGGCAGCAGCTGGTACTGCAACCGGGCGAATCCTGCTTTGTCGCAGCCAGCGAGTCGCCGGTGAGCGCGGCGGGGACTGGCCGTCTGGCGCGGGTGTACAACGCGCTGACGTGAGGCGGCTGACGCCTGCAGCATTAACTGCTATTATTTCAAACTATTAATTAAAAAACGCCTGCGGGCGTTTTTCTTCACCCGTCGCGCGGCCCAACGGTATGCGCACGCAAGGATAAGGACGACTCAGCGATGAAAAAGACCAAGGTTGCCGTAGGTGTGATTGTGGCGCTCGGCGTAATCTGGACTGGCGCAGCGTGGTTTACCGGTAAACAGCTGGAAAGCCACATGGATGAGATGCTGCAAAATGCCAACAGCCAGATCAACGCGTACGCGCCGAATAGCCGTCTGACGCTCAGCTATCAGGATTACCAGCGTGGCGTATTCAGCAGCAAAACCAAACTGGTAATTCAGGCCAGTTCGCAGACCGAAGACAATCCGCTGCTGAAGCCGGGTCAAAGCATCGTGCTCAACGAAACCATCGACCACGGTCCTTTCCCGTTTGCTCAGCTGAAGCGCGGCAACCTGATCCCCAGCATGGCCTCGGTCCACACCGAACTGGAAAACACCGATGCGGTGAAGAAACTGTTTGAACTGACTCAGGGCAAATCGCTGGTTAATGCCGATACCCGCGTCGGGTACAGCGGCGCGACCGATACCGCGCTGCACCTGCTGCCGGTGGATTACAGCAATGCGCAGACCGGTGATCGCCTCGCCACCAACGGCGGCACGCTCAACGTCAGCGCGGACAGCAAAGGCGACAAAGTGAGTCTGCAGGGCGACTTCTCCAGCATCGCCGTCACCAGCAAAAACCAGTTGCAGCAGCCGGTGCTGTTTACCCTTAACGGTCTGAAGCTGGGCGGTGACACCCACCTGAGTCCGGAAGGCGTGCGCGTCGGCGACCAGACCATCACGCTGGATAAGCTCGACGCCAGCATCAACGGTCAGGAAGGCCTGACGCTGGAGAAGCTGGACGGGAAGTCCTCGTTCGACAACAAAGACGGTAAGATTGGCGGCCAGATTGATTATCAGGTCGATAGCATCAGCCTGCAGAAACAGCCGTTCGGCGAAGCCAAACTGGCGATGAAATTTGCGCAGTTTGATGCTCAGGCGGTGAAAACCTTCTCTGACCAGTACAATGCGCAGATGCAGGATCTGCTGAACCAGCCTGGCGTGGTGGACGATCCTATCCGCTACCAGGCCAGCGTGCAGACCATTCTGAGAAATAACCTGCCGACCCTGCTGAAAGGTTCGCCGACCGTAAGCGTGGCGCCGCTGAGCTGGAAAAATGACAAGGGCGAGAGCACGTTCAACCTTAACGTCGGTTTTAACGATCCGGCGACCGTCACCGGTGAACCGCAGAGTCTGGGTGCCGCCGTGGATCGCGTGCTGAAAACGCTCGACGGCAAGCTGAGCATCAATATGCCGATGGCGACCGAAGTGATGCGTCACGTCGGGCTGGCGGAAGGTTATCAGGGTGATGATGCGCAGAAGCTGGCCGATCAGCAGGTGAAAGGTCTGGCGGCGATGGGCCAGATGTTCCGTCTGACGCAGCAGCAGGACGATAACATCACCACCAGCCTGCAATACGCTAACGGTCAGGTCACCATGAATGGCGACAAAATGACGCTGGAGCAGTTCCTGTCGCGCTACATGTTAGGCGCGCCAACCAGCGAAGGCATGCCAGAGTAATCCCCGCGGCAGCCCGCTCCGGGCTGCCGTTTTCCCCCGGCAAAAAAATTTCACCTTTTTTGCATCCGTTCAGCCGCACCGCACGTATATCCCTTTGTGAGCACCCTTCTGCTCCTTCAATGAGGATATATGATGAAAAAGTTAATCAGTTATGCCGTCCTGTCTGCCGCCCTGCTTGGCGCGAACGCTGCGACGGCGGCCATGCACGCCGATTCGGTGATGGTGGGCGGCGCGGCAATGTATCCACAAAAAAACATTATTGAAAACGCCCTGAACTCGAAGGATCACACTACGCTGGTCGCCGCCGTTAAAGCCGCGGGTCTGGTCGATACCTTACAGGGCAAAGGCCCGTTTACGGTGTTTGCGCCGACTAACGCCGCCTTTGCCAAACTGCCTGCCGGCACCGTTGATGCACTACTCAAACCGGAAAACAAAGCCAAACTCACCAGCGTGCTGACCTACCATGTGGTCGCCGGTAAATATGATATGAAAGCGCTGGAGCAAAAAATTAAACAGGGTGGCGGTAAAGCCGAATTGAAAACGGTGAATGGTCAGCCGCTGTGGATTATGAGCAACGGGCCACATAATATTCAGCTGAAAGATGGTCAGGGTAATGTGGCGAATATCAGCACTTATGATGTAAATCAGAAAAATGGCGTCATTGACGTTATTGATACCGTTTTGATGCCTGAATAACTGTCTATACTCGGTAAGGTTAAACAAACCGGCCAGGAGTATTATGGACGCCTCTCAGGCTGAGCAACAAATAGCCTTAATACAGGCGGTCGCGAAGCGCGATCGCCTGGCTTTTGAACAGCTGTACCGGCTGACTTCCCCGCATCTGTTTGCGGTAGCGCTGCGCATGTTACGCCAGCGGGCGTGGGCGGAAGAGATTCTGCATGAATGCTACATCACGGTCTGGCACAACGCCGCGTCATTTAATAGCGCGCTCAGTTCTCCCCTGACCTGGATGACACACATTGTACGCAACCGCTGTATTGACTGGCTGCGCAGCGGCTATGCCAGACAATTCCATGCCGACGAGGCCTGGCTCGACGATTTAAGCAGCACGCCGGGTGACGTCAGTCTGGATGAGCAGCACGATCGCGAGGTTGCCCGCCTGCACCACTGTCTGCAGCATTTGAGCAGTGAACAGCGCCAGTCGATTGCGCTGGCCTATTATCAGGGCTTATCACATAGCGACATTGCCGGGTGGCTGCAGCAGCCGGTCGGCTCGGTTAAAAGCTGGATTCGACGTGGCCTGGACCATCTGCGGGAGTGTGTTGGACGATGAGTGACAAGGTGCAGCGGGATGACGCCCTGGCGGCGGAGTACGCCCTCGGCACGCTGCGCGGCAGCGCGCGATTGCGCTTTCAGCGCAGACTGCAGGCCGAGCCGGTGCTGGCGGCGCAGGTCGCCCGCTGGCAGACGCTGCTGGCGGGTCTCGATCAGGCTCAGCCGCCCGTCACGCCGCCGGAAACGCTGTGGAAAAAAATTGCCCTTTCTCTGCCGCCCGACAAGCGCGTCGCACCCGCACGCCGGACGCTGCCGTGGCTGGCTGCCGCCTGCGTCGCGCTGGGCTTAGCGCTGACGGCTTACTGGCTGCGCGAGCCGGTTATGACACCGCTGGCGGTGCTGACCGATGCGCAACACAGTCAGCAATGGGTGGTGAGCGCCAGCCGCCGGCAGGACGTGATCAGTCTGGCGCCGCTGCAGGTTAGCGCGGTCAGGGCGGATCAGAGTCTGGAACTGTGGCTGATTCCGCCTGGCCGGGCGCCCGTTTCACTCGGTCTGGTCACCGGAAGTGCGCCGCAGCAGTATCCGATTGAGAAACAGCAGTCGCTGGTTAAGGCGACGCTGGCGATCAGTCTCGAGCCGCACGGCGGTTCGCCAACCGGACGTCCAACGGGCCCGGTGCTTTACAGTGTGAATTTATAATCGGTGATGGTCACGGGTGAAATTAGCGTTAACACGGCAGCGTTTATTATTTGTTGACGCCCAGCGTGTTGCAGGCGGAGTGCTGTTAATCATTGCGGCGTGACTTAAGCTAAATTAACGGGCACTGAACGCTCAATTTCAGCAAACGGCAAAAACAATGAAAGTTTATTTATCCGCCGGCGAGCCTGACTGCCGCGGCCAGGCGAAATAACCCTCTTGTAAATTAATCTGGCATATCTTTGGGAAAGAAATATTTTATCGACGATTCATTTTCTTTTTCAGAATTCCCTGCCATGCTTAAAACGCTAAACCATAGTACGCGATATTATCGCGAACAATAAATAATAACGCTCGACACCATTGTGTCTTAAACGACACCGGGGAAACTCACCATGCAATTTCTTAAAAACTTCACCATTCGCCGGGTTGTGCAGTGCATCCTGGTCGCGGCGCTACTGATTGTGGCGCTGGCCGGGATCTATGGCAGCACGGTGCTGCGCGACATGCATCAGCGCGAACTGCATAACGCCACCCTGACCAGCCAGCTGCTGTTTCTCAATCGCGCAAGTTTAGTGATGGCATCGGGAACCACGGCGGCGAAAGCGGCTGTAGCGACCGATGCCCCGGCCGATAGCGACTGGGCGCCGCTGCGTACCGCCCTCACCGCATCGCCGGCTGACTTTGCGGTGCCTGCGGCTGAGCGCCTGCATTTCCTGCAGCGCGACATCGCAGCGAATAACCATGCCGACCAGTCCGATCGCCAGCGTCTGCAAATGGCCTTTGGCATTGCTGCACTGCTGATGCTCGCGCTGCTGCTGTTCTGTGACCGTTTTCTGGTCACGCATCTGGTACGGCCGCTGGGGGCGCTGCGGGAACATTTCCGCGGCATCGCCGCTGGCGATCTTACGCGGGAACCGCAGGATTTTGGCCGCAACTGTGTGGGTCAGCTGATTCCGCTGGTCAGGCTGATGCAGCAGAGCCTGCTGACCACGGTGCGTGCCGTGCATGACAACACCGACGTGCTACGCAAGGAGTCTGCGGATATCGCCAGCGGCAATGCCGATCTGTCCGACCGCACCACCCGCCAGGCGGCTGCGCTCGAGCAGACCTCGGCCAGCATGGAGCAGCTTAGCGCCACCGTAGAGAAAAATGCCCACAGCGCGGGCGAAGCGCGCGAGCTGGCTGAGGATGCGGCGCGCACCACGCGCGACGGCGAAGCGCTGGTGAAAAGCGTGTCAGCGATGATGGCCGATATCGCCGCCGAGGCCGATAAAATCCGTCAGTTCACCGCCACGGTTAACAGCATCGCATTTCAGACCAATATTCTGGCACTGAACGCGGCTGTTGAAGCCGCTCGCGCCGGTGAGCAGGGACGCGGCTTTGCCGTGGTGGCAGCTGAAGTGCGCACGCTGGCACAACGCAGCGCCAGCGCCGCGAAGGAGATCGAAGGGCTGATTAATGGCACCGTGACGCGCGTTGGCGAGGGAGCGCAGACCGCGCAGCGCGCCGGCGCCATCATGGACAGCGCCACGCAAAGCGTTTCCGCCGTCACGTCGCTGATTGGCCAGATTGCGCTGGCGTCAGACGAACAGAGCAAAGGCATTGCCCAGGTTACGCTGGCCGTGACCGATCTGGATCGCGTTACCCAGCAGAATGCCGCCCTGGTGAAAGAGATTGCCGCCTCGGCCGGCAGCCTGAATGGCCGTACCGGAACGCTGGCTGCGGTGATCAGTCATTTTAACTTTTCTGACAGCCCGCAGCACAGCGCGCTGCTGGCCGGTCAGCGCCCCGTTTCAGCCATTGACAGCTTCGCGACAGAAAAGCTTGCCGTCTCTGACCCGGCATAGCTCGCAGCCGATAACCATACCGCCAGGGACAGGCCACAGAAAGAGAAGAACTTATGAGCCATCAATCATTGCAGCACATCGTTCCGGTTCAGACTGATGTGCGTGACTTACGCATCGCCACGGGCATGACCCAACTGCACGCGGCTGAACGCTTCGACCTTAGCCTGCGGGTCTGGCAGATGAAGGAGTCCGCAGCAAAACCGTCGCCGCTCAGTCAGGGAGAATATGAGTTTTTGCTGCTGCTGGCAGGAAAACATCCCTATTTTAGTCTGACGGCCAGAGCCCGCTAATGCCGTGCGCGCTGGCCGTTGCGTCAGCGCCACCTGCGACAACCGGGGATCCGCTTCCTCCACCCGGCGTGATTCATGCGTCAAATCTCTTTAGCGCTGACGCCCGGGGCACGATTCACCTGTGCTGTCTGCTGATAAAAGGCGTCGAGACGGGCGCGAAAGCGCGCCGGATCGTGCTGGTCTTTAATTCTTTGCAGCGCCCGCGCCGAGCGGGTGCTGATCGCCTCGCGCTGCGCCATCATCTGCGTGATGATCTGTTTGAGCTGCGCAATAATTCTGGCCCTGATCGCCTGTTTCTCCTGCGCTGAACCGATAGCGATTTCAAACATATCATTCAACGGACAATCAATAAGCCAGCCGGCCGAAGCCGGGTTTATTTCCGGCAGTGCGCGTACATTGGTGGTAATAACCGGACAGCCGCACGCCTGCATTTCCAGCACTGAAAAGCCGTAGGTATCCTGCCAGGTCGGTAATAATCCCACATCGGTCTGTTCGAGCATTTTCATCAGCCGATCATTTTGCAAAAATGTTTCATGCCTGAAGATTGCCTGCTGATTAATCAGGTCTTCAATCCGCTGATGAAATTGCGCGTCATCCTGCTGCGCGCCGTGCGCGATATTATAGCGATGCTTCAGGTTGCCCGTTAAATTCACCTGCACGCTTTCGGGGTGAATGATGCCTTCTGCCAGCAGCTCGCTAAAGGCCAGCACCACTTCCGCCCCGCCTTTACGATAAAACTCATTGCCGACAAAGCTGAACGTCAGCCTCGCCTGATTCACCGGCCTGACCCGATCACAGATAATTGCCTGCGGCGGATGCAGGGTGTGCAGTTTGGGCAAAATGGCTGCCGCCTGCTGTGGAAACGCCTGTAACAGCTTAATTTGAATCTTTTTCGTCGCGTCGGAAATGGCCAGCAGCGCCGTACACTGCGGTGCCGCGATCAGTTTGAGTTGTTTCTGCAATTGTGGATTATGCAGTTTGGCCATGCCCGGCACCGGCAGCACGCGCGGAATTTCGGTTTCAAATGTCGCCATCCAGCGCTTTTTTGTGCAGGCCACTTCATTAAAGAGATGGATGATTTGTGCATCGTCCGGCACCGAGAACGGTAGCGGCGCGAAAATAAACAACTTATTGGCTTTGCGGATTTTCTGCCTGACGGCGTTACGATAAAACCAGATATTTTTATATTTAAGATTGAGATAATGGTGTGAATCGTTGACGATGATATTTCTCTTTTCCGGATAACCTTTCCCATTTACGATTATTTTCATACGTGCCCCGGCACAGGAAAAATAAGCATAGCTGGCAGTATATTCCTCGCCAGTCACAAATCCAGCGAGCAAGTAAACCCGCGCTAAACAATAAGAAAATACACATTTTGTGACAGGTAATAACATCAGCCAGCCTGAATAAAATACAGGCGCGGCCGGTAAAGAATATTAATCAATACAAAATTCGCGGAATTCAGAAAAATGGCTAACGCGTTGATTTTCATTTAACGCTGGCCATATTATGACAGTTTCGTGTCAATATTTGATGCTAAAGCTTAATCTTTATTTTCTGCAGGCCCGCAATGCATAAGCAGAACGATGATCACAGGCCGGCTGACAATCGGTAAGCAGCGGTAACAGAAACGTGGCGAATAATGACCTGACGCCGGGCGGGCGACAGGCTTAGCGGCCCTGCACCAGCTGCGGCGGCACGATTAACGTCTGCACATCGGCCTGTGGCTGCGCCAGGCGCTGTAATATGCGTTCTGCCGCGCGCCGCCCGACGATGCGCGCTTCACTGCTGACAAACGTCAATGCCGGATCGTTCAGCTCAGGCTGCGGATCGTCGTTGAAGCCGACCAGCGCCAGCTGCTGGGTGTAGTAACTGTCCACGGCATCTTCCCCGAGGGTGCGGCCGCTGCGCAGCGCGCCGAAATAGCAGCCGAGCGTGGTGCTGGCATTGTGGGCCAGGATAGCAGTAATACGCGGATGCTGATGCAGCAGCGCCTGCGTCAGCGCGGAGACGCTCTGCTGGCGATCGTCACATTCAATAATCCAGTCCGGGCGAAACGGCAAACCATACTGCAGCAGCGTGGCGCAATAGCCGCCGATACGTTCGGCGCGCGTCAGTGAGGAACCCAGACCGCCCACCCAGGCAATGCGCTGATGTCCCTGTTTGATCAGATACTCGGTGGCCATCCGCGCCGCCAGGCTGTTATCCGGACGCAGCGAATCGACTTTTTCCAGACTGCTGGCGCGCGCGGCGCAGATCAGTGCAATATTTTGCTCCTGCGCCTGCGCCTGCAGCCGCAGCGATTCCGCCTGCGCCACCGCGCCGCCCAGCACAATGCCATCGGCACCCTGCGCCGCCAGCGAATCAAAACAGCGCTGCAGATGCTGGCCGTGCTGACCACTCTGCGTCAGCACCAGCACTTTGCCCTGCTGCTCCAGCACCTCGCTCAGTCCCGCCGTCATTGCTGCATAAAAGGGCTGGCTGAGATCGCGCACGATCAGACCAATCACCCCGCTCTCACCGCCGCGCAGCATGGAGGCCGAGCGATTACGCACATAGCCGAGTTGCTCAATCGCCTGATTCACCCGCGCGGCGGTGGCAGGTGAAATGCGCCCTTTGCCGGACAGCACCAGCGATACCGTGCTGACCGATACGCCAGCGGCCTGCGCGACATCATGGATGGTGATTTTCTGCTGGGACATAGTGTGACGCTTTTCGTTGCCGGAAAATTCAAAGAGGTAAAACGTTACACTGATTAGCATAAAAATAAAGCCTGATGCTCGTCACGCTTTGTGATTATCACCACAAAAAGCCGTGATAAAACGTTTTATCATCCTCCACCACTTTACCCGCTTGTTACTTTTTAGCCAGGAGAGACTATGCCTCACAGCCAACCCAAAATGTCGCTCTGGGAATTTTTCCAGAGCCTGGGGAAAACCTTTATGCTACCCGTGGCGCTGCTGTCGTTTTGCGGCATCATGTTAGGGATCGGCAGTTCACTCAGCAGCCATGATGTACTGACGCTGATTCCGCTGCTCGACCAGCCGTTCCTGCAATACCTGTTTATCTGGATGGCGAAGATCGGCTCCTTTGCCTTTAGCTATTTGCCGGTGATGTTTGCCATCGCCATCCCGCTGGGCATGGCGCGGGAAAACAAAGGCGTGGCGGCGTTTGCCGGCTTCGTCGGCTTTGCGGTGCTCAATCTCAGCGTTAACTTCTGGCTGAACATCAACGGGATCCTGCCGACTACCGATGCGGCAGTGCTGAAAGCCAATAACGTGCAGAACATTCTCGGCATTCAGTCCATCGACACCGGTATTCTCGGCGCGGTGATTGTAGGCATTGTGGTGTTCTGGCTGCACGAGCGTTTTCACAATATTCGCCTGCCGGATGCGCTGGCATTCTTCGGCGGCACGCGCTTTGTGCCGATTATCACCACCGTGGTGATGGGCCTGCTGGGGCTGGTGGTACCGCTGATCTGGCCTTTCTTTGCGCGCGCGATCACCGGTCTTGGCTGGATGATCAACAGCGCGGGCGAATTCGGCCCGATGATCTTCGGCACCGGAGAACGTCTGCTGCTGCCGTTTGGCCTGCAGCATATTCTGGTGGCGATTATTCGTTTCACCGATGCCGGTGGCACCATGGAGGTGTGTGGTCACAGCGTCAGCGGCGCGCTGACCATCTTCCAGGCGCAGCTGGCGTGTCCGGAAACTCACGGCTTCGCGGAAAGCGCTACCCGCTTCCTGTCGCAGGGTAAAATGCCGGCATTCCTTGGCGGCCTGCCGGGGGCAGCGCTGGCGATTTATCACTGCGCGCGCCCGGAAAACCGACACAAAATTAAAGGCCTGCTGATTTCGGGCGTGGTTGCCTGCGTGGTCGGCGGCACCACCGAACCGATCGAGTTCCTGTTCCTGTTTGTCGCACCGGTACTGTATCTGATCCACGCGCTGCTGACCGGTCTCGGCTTCACCGTGATGGCGATGCTTGGCGTGACCATCGGTAATACCGACGGTAACGTGATCGACTTCTTCGTGTTTGGCGTGCTGCACGGCCTTTCTACCAAATGGTACTGGGTGCCGGTGATTGCCGCCGTGTGGTTTGTGGGTTACTACGCCATCTTCCGTTTCGCCATCACCCGCTTCAACATCAAAACACCTGGCCGCGAAGCAGAAACCAGCCGCGTTGAGCAGCAGGTCAGCCGCGCCGGCGTGGGCAAATCCGGCTACAACACGCCAGCGATTCTCGCGGCGCTGGGTGGCGTTGACAACATCACCTCGCTGGATAACTGCCTGACGCGCCTGCGCCTGTCGGTGGCCGACATGAGCAAGGTCGACGATGCCGCGCTAAAAGCCAACGGCGCCATCGGCGTGGTGCACCTCAATCAGACCAATCTGCAGGTAGTCATTGGCCCGCAGGTGCAGTCGGTCAAAGATGAAATGGCCCATCTGATGAGCGCGACGGTGTAAACATGCAGGCGTTTAATTTTGATCGGGTAGTGGATCGCCATGGCAGCTGGTGCACGCAGTGGGACTTTGTCGCCGACCGCTTTGGCGTGCCAGATCTGCTGCCCTTCACCATCTCGGACATGGATTTCGCCACCGCTCCCTGCATCATTGACGCGTTGCAGCAGCGGCTGAATCACGGCGTGCTGGGCTACAGCCGCTGGCAGCACGAGGATTTCCTCTCCGCCCTGCAGCACTGGATGCGCAGCCGCTTTGCCAGCGAGATCGCGGCAGAGTCACTGGTGTACGGCCCGTCGGTGATTTATATGGTGGCGCAGCTGCTGCGCCACTGGACGCAGGCGGAGGATGAAGTACTGATTCACACGCCCGCCTATGATGCGTTTTACCAGACAATCATCGGGAATCAGCGCAGGGTGCTGGAACTGCCGTTGCAGCGCGCTGGCGACACATGGCACTGTGACATGGCTCAGCTGGAAAGCCTGCTGGCGCGGCCGCGCTGTAAGGCGATGTTACTGTGCAGCCCGCACAATCCCACCGGCAAAGTGTGGCAGCGCGCAGAGCTGCAGCAGATGGCGGCACTGTGCGAACGGCATGGCGTGAGCGTGATCAGCGACGAAATCCATATGGATATGGTGCTGAGCGCGGCGCGCCACACGCCGTGGTGCGAGGTGGCACAAGGCCGCTGGGCGCTGTTTACCTCGGCCTCCAAGAGCTTCAACATTCCGGCGCTGACCGGCGCCTGGGGCATTATTCCGGACGCGGACGATCGCCGGGCGTGGTTTCACGCGCTGAAGCAGCAGGACGGGCTGTCGTCACCGGCGGTGATGGCGCTGGCTGCCACTATTGCCGCCTACCGTCACGGCGCACCCTGGCTCGACGCGCTGCGCGATTATCTGCGCGCCAATATGCAGCACATTGCGCAACGGCTCAACGCGGCGTTTGCCGGGCTCAACTGGCAACCACCGCAGGCCACTTATCTGGCATGGATTGACACCGCGCCGCTGGCCATTGATGACGTCGCGCTGCAGCAGCGGCTGATCCAGCAGCATAAGGTGGCGATTATGCCAGGCAGCACTTACGGCAGCGCCAGCCGCAGCTATCTGCGTCTCAACGCCGGCTGCCCGCGCAGCAAGCTGGATGACGGGCTGGACCGGCTGATTGCCGCACTGCAATCGTTCTGAACCACAGCGGATGCTGATTAATTCAGCATCCGCTGCCCGCTTTGCGCAAATCACTAGCGCGGTTGCGCAAGATGTTTTTATAATGGTCTGCACTTTACGTTAATTCAGCGAGTGCGACATGATTGATGCGAAACTTCCCCTCACCGACCTTCACCGCCACCTCGATGGCAATATCCGCGCCCAGACCATCCTTGATTTAGGTCGTCAGTTCAATCTTGCGCTGCCCGCCGATACGCTGGATACCCTGCGTCCACACGTGCAGGTGACCGCCAACCAGCCGGACCTGGTGAGCTTCCTGCAGAAGCTTGACTGGGGCGTCAAAGTGCTGGGCGATCTCGACGCCTGCCGCCGCATTGCGCTGGAAAACGTCGCTGACGCCGCGCAGGCCGGTATCCATTACGCTGAGCTGCGCTTCTCACCGGGCTACATGGCGATGAACCATCAGCTGCCGATTGCCGGCGTGGTGGAAGCGGTAATTGATGGCGTGCGCGCGGGCGTACAGCAGTATGGCGTTGATGTGAAGCTGATTGGCATCATGAGCCGCACCTTCGGCGAAGAAGCCTGCCTGCGCGAGCTGGAAGGTCTGCTGGCGCACCGCGACGGCATCACTGCCGTCGATCTGGCCGGCGATGAACTGGGCTTCCCGGGCAGCGAATTCCTCAGCCACTTTAACCGCGCCCGCGACGCCGGATTCCGCATTACCGTGCATGCCGGTGAAGCCGCCGGACCGGAGAGCATCTGGCAGGCGATCCGCGAACTGGGCGCTGAGCGCATCGGTCACGGTGTCAAAGCGATTGAAGACCGCGCGCTGATGGATTTCCTCGCCGAACAGCGCATTGGCATTGAATCCTGCCTGACGTCGAACATTCAGACCAGTACCGTAGCCTCGCTGGCCAGCCATCCGCTGAAGGCGTTCCTGCAGCACGGTATTCTGGCAACCATCAACACTGACGATCCGGCGGTACAGGGCATTGAGCTGGCGCATGAATATGAGGTGGCTGCGCCACAGGCGGGCCTGAGCGCCGCCGAGATTCGCCAGGCGCAGGAAAACGGTATTGCCATCGCCTTTTTAACCGAGGCGGAGAAAGCCGCGCTGCGCCAGCGCGTGGCGGCATAAGCCATAAAAAAGGAGCGCAGATTGCGCTCCTTGTTGATCGGCTGGCGATAACGCCGTCCGGTTTACTTCAGGGACAGTGTCTGGCGTTTCTCCGCCGACTGCAGGCCAAGCTCAATCAGCTCCATCACCTGAATCGCCTCTTCCGCCGTAACCGGGTTGGCACCGTTACCGGCAATGGCGTCGCGGATCGCCGCATAATAGGCCGGATAGTTGCCCGGCAGCGTCAGCAGCTCTTTCTCCACCATCACGTCGCCCTCGGCCAGCGTCAGCGTGCCGTTGCGCATGTCGTAGCCCCACTCTTCACGCGGCGGACGTTCACCGGCTTTCAGACGGTCCTCCTGCGGATCGAGCCCATACTTAACGTAGCTGCCGCGCGTGCCGTGCACCACAAAACGCGCCGATTCCGCCGCTACCAGCATGCTGGCGTGCAGCACCACGCGCCGGGTGGGATACGTCAGCACCGCGTGGAAGTAATCGGTGGTTTGCGCGCCGGGACGCAGTTCAGCCATGTCGACGTTGATCGCCACCGGCGGTCCAAACAGCTGCAACGCCTGGTCCAGCACGTGCGGTCCAAGATCGAACCAAATCCCGCTGCCCGGGCCTTTCATTTCGCGCCAGCGCTGACGCACTTCCGGACGGAAACGGTCAAAGTGCGACTCCAGATAGCGCACCTCGCCCAGCGTGCCGTCGTTCAGCAGCGTTTTCAGCGTCAGGAAATCGCTGTCCCAGCGGCGGTTGTGGAACACTGACAACAGCAGCCCTTTGGCTTTGGCCAGCTGGTCGAGCTCGCGCGCCTGTGACAGCGTCACGGTAAACGGTTTATCGACCACCACATGCTTGCCGGCATTGAGTGCCGCTTTGGCGAGCGGGAAATGGGTGTCGTTCGGGGTAGGAATTACAATCAGGTGCAGCGTCGGGTCATCCAGCAGTGCCTGAGGATCGGCCACCACCTGCACCGACGGCCAGTCAGCGTGCACTTTACTGGCATCGCTGCTGGAGATCGCCGCCAGCTCAACGTCTGGCGTACCGGCGATCAGTGGCGCATGGAAGGTTTTGCTGGCAAATCCGTAGCCAATCAGGCCGACACGTAGTTTATCGCTCATTCTCATTCCTCTTGTTCGTGACCTGACTGATTTAAGACGAATCAGTCAGTAAGAACAAGGCGGAATCACCTGAAAGCTCAGGAGATCGCACTCCGTGCCGGTTGCCAGCTCTCCTGGGCCACCAGCGCGTCGTGCGCATCCTGACTGCGGCGGCGGAAATCGCTCGGACTGACGCCCACCCGCTTGCGGAACACGCGCGAGAAGTAGAGCTGGTCGTCGTAGCCGACCTCGCGCCCCACCGAGGCGATCGGTTCCTGAGTGGTTTGCAACAGCAGCTTGGCGCGGATCACCCGCTGATCTTCGCGCCAGCGTAACAGGTTGATCCCCATCTGCTCGCGGAACAGGTGGGCCAGACGCGACGGCGACAGACAGACGTGGCGCGCCACTTCCTCGATTTTCACCTCGCTGGCCAGATGATTGGTGACGTACTGGCAGGCTTCAATCACGCGCGGGTCGCGAATTTGCTGATGGCTGCGCGGATCCTCTTCCACCGCACGCAGCAGCAGGCGCTCCAGCAGATTCATCGCCAGCTCTTCGGCAAAGCGACGTCCTGAGTTGTGCGTCTGTTCGATGCTGGCAAACAGGCGGTCAAATTCGGCGCGCAGCGCATCCGGCAGCCGCAGCCGGCCAACGCCCTGGTTCTGATCCTGCCACTGCAGCCAGTCGGTCCAGTAGGCGCGCGGACGGAAATAGACCCAGCGATGATGCCAGCACGGACTGTCCGGCGCGCGGCCATAATAGTGCGGCGTTTTCGGCTGGAACAGCAGCAGGTCGCCCGGCTGGCAGTCAAACGCTGACTCACCGTCAAAGACGCGTCCCTGTCCCTTAATGGTCAGATTGAGAATGTAACCTTTCATGCCGTGCGGGCGATCGATAAAAAAATCGAGCTGATCGCCGGCGTTGATCGGCGTCAGTCCGGCCACCAGCCAGGCGTTAAACGGATAGCCCGGCAGTAAAGGATTTTGCTGTTCACTCGTCGCTTCGCGGTGGTACATAAGGATCTCCCGGTTCGCGTGACGTTGGGGCGCAGCGTTGCGGCTGCGCCCGCGGGATCAGGCGGTTCTGCTTTTCTGTTTGTAGCGGTCAAAGATCACCGCCGCTAACAGTATCAAACCGCGCACCACATACTGTGAGAATGGCGAGATATTCAATAAATTCATCGCATTCTCGACGGTACCCAGAATCAGTACCCCGGCGACCACGTAGGAGATCTTGCCAATACCGCCCTTCAGCGACACGCCGCCCAGCACGCAGGCGGAGATAACGATCAGCTCATAACCGAGCGAGGTCATCGGCTGACCGCTGGTCATGCGTGAAGCCAGGATAATGCCGGCCGCCGCTGATACCAGCCCGGAAAGGATAAAGATGATGATGCGCGTGCGCACCACCGGGACCCCGGCCAGCCGTGCCGCTTCCTCATTGCCACCAATCGCCAGCGTGTTGCGGCCAAAGGTGGTTTTGTTCAGCAGGAAACCGAACACGATCATGGTGGCGATGGTCAGCCAGATCGGTGCCGGCACGCCCAGCCAGTTGGCGTAGCCGAGGGTGAAAAAGCGCTCATCCTCAATCCCCACCGCTTTACCGTCGGAGAAGATATAGGCCAGGCCGCGCACAATCTGCATGGTCGCCAGCGTGGTGATCAGCGCGTTAATTTTGAGGCGCGCAATCACGAAGCCGTTAACGAAGCCGGTGGCCATACCGAGCAGCAGGCCGGCGGCGACGCCGATCCACAGGCTTTCGGTCATGTTGATCACCACGGCGGTGACGACGCCAGCGCAGGCAATCACCGACGCTACCGACAGGTCGAAATCGCCGGAGGCGAGGCAGAACAGCATGCCGCACGCCACCATGCCGGACATCGACATCGCCAGGCCCAGCCCTTTCATGTTGATAAAGGTGCCAAAATTAGGCACAAAGATGGCGCAGACGATAAACAGCAGCGCAAACACCACCAGCATGCCGAAGTTGTCCCAGATGCGCCCGAGCTGCAGGCCACTGCGCTGCACCGGTGGCGTATTGGACGTGGTAGATGAAGCCATTTTTACTCTCCTTTACCTCAGGCCACGGCGGCCGCTTGAGTGGTTTTCGGCATGGCCAGGCTCAGCGTCAGCTGCTCCGTGGCGGCGTCGTGGGGCAGTTCACCGGCAATCTCACCTTCGCGCATCACCACGATGCGGTCGGCCAGTCCCATCACTTCGGGCAGATCGCTGGAGGCAAACAGCACCGCGATCCCTTTGTTTGCCAGCTGATAAATCAGGTTATAGATTTCATGTTTGGCGCCGACATCAATGCCGCGCGTCGGTTCGTCGAGCAGGATCACGTTCATCTCCTCCGACAGCCAGCGGCCCAGAATTGCCTTCTGCTGGTTGCCACCGGACAGATTCATGATCAGCTGATGCGCGCCCGGCGTTTTGATGTTCAGCGAGCGAATGTGGTGGTCCGCGTTTTTCGCTTCCCAGCCCGGCTTGATCAGACAGCCGGCACTCAGGTTGTGGCGGCGCGCGCTGATATTGATGTTCTCGCGCACCGAGTGCACCGGGATGATGCCTTCGGCTTTGCGATCTTCCGGGCACAGCATGATGCCGGCGCGGATGGCATCAATCGGTTCGCGGATGTTGAGCTGCTTACCGTCCAGCGTGACCGTGCCTGCGCGCAGCCGGGTGGCACCAAACAGCCCTTTCATCAGTTCGCTGCGGCCGGCACCGACCAGTCCAAACAGACCGACAATTTCTCCGGCGCGCACCGTCAGCGATATCGGCATCCGCACGCCTTTCGCTTCCACCTGGTCCAGCTGCAGACGCACGGACCCCAGCTCACGTGGCGCGTAGCCATAGATATCTCCGAGATTGCGTCCGACCATCGCCTCCACCAGATCGTCATGGTGGGTATTGGCCATATCCGTGAAGGTACGCACGTAGCGCCCATCCTTAAACACGGTGATGGCATCGCTCAGCGCGAAAATTTCTTCCATGCGATGCGACACGTACAGCACCACCCGGCCCTGTTCGCGCAGCTGGCGAATCACGCGGAACAGATGCTCAATTTCGCGCGCCGACAGCGAACTGGTCGGCTCATCAAAGGCGATGATGCGCGCGTTGCGAGCCAGCGCTTTGGCGATTTCGACCATCTGCCACTGGCCGAGCGACAGGTATTTCAGCGGCATGTCGGGGTCGATATCCATGCCAAGATTTTTCAGCTGCAGACCGGCTTCGTAGCGCAGCAGCTTACGGTTAACCAGCCCGCGCTTGTGCGGCAGCTGGCCAAGATAGATGTTCTCCGCCACGCTCATTTCCGGTACCAGATGCAGCTCCTGGTAAATGATCGCCACGCCGGCATCCAGCGCATCAACGGTATTGCTGAAGCTTTTCGCTGTGCCTTTGATGCGGATTTCGCCGCCGCTGGGCTGATAGCTGCCGCTGAGGATTTTCAGCAGCGTGGATTTGCCCGCGCCGTTTTCTCCCATCAGCGCGTGCACTTCACCGGCGCGGCACTGAAAAGAGATATCCTGCAGCGCTTTCACGCCAGGGAAGGTTTTGCTGATGCCATGAAATGACAGAAATGCTGGATCCGTGTTCATGGGAACTCCTGAGCCTCCATGTTTCGCACCGTAGCGGCGTTGGCTGCGCACATTTACCCCGGTCACTGACTTCAGTAAGCTCCCGGGGATAAACGTGTTTGCCGCCTTGCTACAGCACGAACTATGCCGGCTGCCTGTTAATTAACATCACATTGAGGACGGCTTAAAACCGACTTACATCAGCCCTTTCTTCGCCAGCTCGGTTTTGAAGTTGTCGCGGGTGATCAGCACCACGTCGGTCACTTCGGTGAATTTCGCTGGCTCCTGTCCTTTGGTCACCCAGTTGTAGAGCATTTCGCTGCTCTTATAGCCGTGCACGTCCGGGCTCGGCAGCAGGGAACCGTAGAAGCCGGTTGGCGCGCCTTTTGACAGCTCGCTTACCGCATCCACGCCGTTGATGCCGATGCCGATCACGTCCGGTGCCTTGAAGCCCTGGCCTTCGGTGGCGCGCACGCCGCCCAGCACGGTGTTGTCGTTCATGCCGACAATCAGCCAGTGCTTCACTTCCGGATGCTGCACCAGCAGCGAGTTACCGGCGTCAAACGCGCCCGGGATATCGTTGGATTTGGTCGGCACCTGATAAATCTGCTTCTCCGGGAAGCCGGCGGCTTTCAGCGCGGCCATCGAACCACCGGTGCGGCGGCGCGCGGTATCCAGTTCGTTAGCGGTAATCGCCATGACGGCGGTTTGCTTCACATCCCAGCCGCGTTTCTGCATCTCTTTGTACAGCTCCTGGCCCTGACGCTCGCCGATTTTGGTCGCTGCCATCATCACCAGCGGTACGGTATCCATCGGCTTGCCTTTGGCGGTGACAAACTGGTCGTCCACGGCAATCACTTTCAGGTCATAGCTGCGTGCTTTGGCGACGATAGCCGAGCCCAGCTTGGGATCCGGGGTACAGATGACAAAGCCTTTGGCGCCGCTCGCCGCCAGGCTATCGATAGCGTTCAGGGTTTTTTCACCGTCCGGCACGGCAATTTTGATCACTTCAAAGCCGAGATCTTTGCCGGCCTTATCGGCGAATTTCCACTCGGTCTGGAACCAGGGTTCCTCCGGCTGTTTGACGAGAAAACCGAGCTTCATGGTCTCGGCGATAGCGGATTGTGACATAAGCGCGGCGAGGCCTGCGGCCGCCAGTGCTTTAGTGAATTTATGCATGATGCTCTCCGGCACAATGGTGTTTTATCGCTGTTATCAACGAATCGGTGTAAACGCTACCAATCAGATTTCACGTTCGGGTACAGCGCAAAATCAGCGCGTTAGCTCAAAGGTTGTACAAAGGCTGTGCAAACGCTGGGCTAGTTGTAGCGGGAAAAGCGCGGAAAAATGTAGAGCGGTATCACATCCCAAAACGATGACTAAATCCTCCATATATTCAGCAAAATTAACCGGACATTAACTTTTGCTGTCGATCACACAACCCCGCCGATGACAGAAAAGTGCATATTCTCAGCCGCTGATGACTAACCGCCGCCCGCGCCCCATTCCAGGATAGAGCGAGACAACTCACACAGGAGAATCCCGATGAGCGCGGGTGCCATAACAATTGGGCTGGATTTCGGCAGTGACTCGGTACGGGCGCTGGCCGTGGAGTGCCACAGCGGTAAAGAGCTGGAAAAGGCGGTGGTCAACTATCCGCGCTGGGCAAAGGGTGAATTCTGCGATGCCCACGCCAACCGCTTTCGTCATCATCCTCAGGATTATATTGATGCGCTGGAGCAGGCGATCGTCAGCGTGGTGCAGGCGTTAAGTCCGGCGCAGCGCGCCGCGGTGGTGGGTATTGGCGTCGATTCTACCGGCTCGACGCCGGCCCCCATCGATCGCGACGGCAACGTCCTCGCGCTGCGTCCGGAATTCGCCAGCAATCCCAACGCCATGTTTGTGCTGTGGAAAGATCACACCGCCATAGAAGAAGCCGAAGAGATCAACCGCCTGTGCCGCAGCGGCCAGTTCACCGACTATACCCGCTACATCGGCGGCGTTTACTCCTCCGAATGGTTCTGGGCCAAAATTTTGCACGTGTCGCGTGCCGATGCCGCGGTACGTGAGGCGGCGGTGTCGTGGGTAGAACTGTGCGACTGGGTGCCCGCGCTGCTGAGCGGCACCACCGCACCGGCCGATCTGCGGCGCGGACGCTGCGCCGCCGGGCACAAATCACTGTGGCATCCGGAATGGCAGGGTTTACCGCCGGCGGCGTTCTTTCGCGCGCTCGATCCCATGCTGGTGGAACAGCTCGATTCGCCGCTGTTCAGCGATACCTTTACCGCCGATGTGCCGGTCGGCACGCTGTCGGGCGAATGGGCGCAGCGTCTTGGCCTGTCAGAACAGGTGGTGCTGTCCGGTGGCGCCTTTGACTGCCACATGGGCGCGGTTGGCGCGGGCGCACAGCCGTACACGCTGGTGAAAGTCATCGGCACCTCGACCTGCGACATCCTGATCGCCGACAGCGAACAGGTTGGCGATCGCGCGATCAAAGGCATCTGCGGTCAGGTCGACGGCAGCGTGATGCCGGGCGCCATCGGCTGTGAAGCCGGACAATCGGCGTTCGGCGACATCTATGCCTGGTTCAGTCGCCTGCTCGGCTGGCCCTTACAGCAGGCGGCGCAGCGCCATCCTGAATTACAGCCGCAGCTGGCCGCGCTGCAGCAGGATTTGATCCGCCAGCTGACCGACGCCTGGGCGGCAAATCCGCAACTCGATCACCTGCCGGTGGTGCTGGACTGGTTTAACGGTCGCCGCACGCCGGACGCCAACCAGCGCCTGAAAGGCGTGATTACCGACCTCAACCTCGGCACCGATGCGCCAGCGCTGTTCGGTGGCCTGATTGCCGCCACCGCCTTTGGCGCGCGCGCCATCATGGAGTGCTTCGAGCAGCAGCAGATTCCGGTGCAGAACATCCTGACGCTCGGTGGCATTGCGCGCAAATCCCCTGCCATCATGCAGGCCTGCTGCGATGTGATGAACCGGCCGCTGGACATTGTCGCTTCCGATGAGTGCTGTGCGCTGGGCGCGGCGATTTTTGCCGCCGTTGCCGCCGGCGTTTACCCCGATGTGCCGGCGGCGCAGCAGGTGATGGCCAGTCCGATTGCCGTCACCCTGCAGCCGGACAGCCAGCGCGTGGCGACTTATCAGCAGCTTTATCAACGTTATCAACACTGGTGCCAGGCGGCTGAACCGCAGTACGCCGCGCGCGCCGCATCCGCTAAGTAAAGGAGCGATGAATGGAACAGAAAGTCTGGTTTGTGATTGGTACACAGCATCTCTACGGAGCGGAAACCCTGCGCCAGGTTGAGCAGCATGCGCGCCAGGTGATGGACGGCCTGAATCAGGCCGGTACGCTGCCGGTGCCGCTTGAGCTGAAGCCGCTGGTGAAATCACCGGATGAAGCGCTGGCGCTGTGCCGCGAGGCCAATCACGACAGCCAGTGCGTCGGTATCATTACCTGGCTGCACACCTTTTCGCCGGCAAAAATGTGGATTGGCGGACTGAGTATTTTGCATAAACCGCTGCTGCAGTTTCATACCCAGTTCAATGCGGAAATTCCGTGGGACAGCATGGACATGGACTTCATGAACCTGAACCAGACCGCGCACGGCGGCCGTGAGTTCGGCTTCATTGGCGCGCGCATGGGTCTGCAGCACAGCGTAGTGACCGGTCACTGGCAGGATAAAACCAGCCAGCAGCGTATTGCGCGCTGGATCAATGCCGCCCTGGCGAAGCAGGCCAGCCAGCAGCTGAAAGTGGCGCGCTTCGGTGACAATATGCGCGAAGTGGCGGTCACCGAAGGCGATAAAGTGGCAGCGCAGATTCAGTTTGGCTATGCGGTTAACGGCTGGGGCGTCGGCGATCTGGTTGAGGTGGTGAACAGCGTCAGCGACGGTGATGTCAACGCGCTGGTCGACGAATACGAGAGCCAGTATCTGTTCAGCGCAGCGGCGTCTGTAAACGGCGACAAGCGGCAGAATGTGCTGGATGCCGCACGCATTGAGCTGGGCCTGAAGCGCTTCCTCGATAGCGAAGGCTGTAAAGCCTTTACCACCAATTTCCAGACGCTGCACGGTATGACCCAGCTGCCCGGTCTGGCGGTTCAGCGCCTGATGGCTCAGGGCTACGGTTTCGCCGGTGAAGGCGACTGGAAAACCGCCGCGCTGCTGCACATCCTGAAAGTACAGGCCGGCACGCGCGCCGGCGGCACCTCGTTTATGGAGGATTACACCTACCACTTCGCGCCGGGCAACGAGCTGGTACTGGGCTCGCACATGCTGGAAGTGTGCCCGTCGATCGCCAAAGAGGAGAAGCCGCTGATTGATGTGCAGTTCCTCGGCATTGGCGGTAAAGCCGATCCGGCGCGTCTGATTTTCTCGACGCCGGCGGGTCGCGCGGTGAACGCCAGCGTCATCGACATGGGCGATCGCTTCCGTCTGCTGGTCAACGTGGTCGATACCATTGAACAGCCGCAGGCGCTGCCGAAGCTGCCGGTGGCACGTGCGCTGTGGCGCGCACAGCCTTCGCTGGCCACCGCTTCTGAAGCGTGGATCCTGGCGGGCGGCGCACACCATACGGTGTTCAGCCAGGCGCTGGATGTCGAGGACATGTACCTGTACGGTGAACTGCACGGCATTGAAGTGCTGGTGATTGATGACGAGACGCGCCTGCCGGCCTTCAAAGATGCGCTGCGCTGGAACGATGCGTACTACCGCCTGAAACGTTAATAGCCTGAAATGTTGAAGCAAGCCGCGAGGGTATCGCGGCTTTTTTTATGGCTTAAAACGTGCGGTCCAGTCAACAACGGCAGGCGTTACGTAAAGCCAGCGTGAATACCTCCCTGTCGCCCCGGCCGCCGCATCCCTGCGGCGTACGCTTTACTCCACTGCCCGCCTTTATTTCCTTCATATACGTGTGCTGCGAGTAGTCAGGTTTAAACGCCGCGCAGCGCATAAATGACAGCGATGAACAACTTAACTGTCCCATCAAGGCCAGCCCGAATAGCAAAGCGTCCGCGCCAGGGATGGCGCGGCCGATCGGCATGGATGCGGGGTTTCTTTGCGATCGGGCTGGCCTTGATGGGGCCGGGCACCCAATTAATAGCAACCCCACCCAACATCCACGAATCAGGGCATAAAAAAAGGTGCGCTAGTTTGCGCACCTCTTAAAAGACACATGCGATCACAACTAAGACGTTAAACGC